>QXZO01000051.1 GCA_009886305.1 Betaproteobacteria bacterium | reverse complement strand
CTTGCTTTGAATCCCAAGGTTTAAGTTTTTCCATGATTACTGAAAACTGCCTCGATGAGAGAAATTTTTGAAGCCAGTCATGCAGTTGCGGCCAATTCTGCTGATCGAACCATCCAGGATTAGCGATCCGAAACTGACGCACGAAAGGAAGACTCGCAATATCGAGAAACCCTTGGCTATCCCCAGATAAAAACGGTGTCTCCGTTAACCATTCGTTAATTTTTGTCAGAAACTTACTGCCTTCCTCTCGATGTGCCATGCTCTCTTTGCTTTGCAATCCATATCGACTGGCATACTTATAACGGTCAAGGTTATGTTTAAATGGACCATCTAAATTCGTCAAAAAGAGTCTTGCATGCTCCTGACGTGAATGTAAGATCTTCAACCAATTATCAGGATCATTTTGGTCGAGCGCCCATTGCATGATATCGATACTTTCTTCAAGAATCTGTCCACTGGGGAGTCTTAACACTGGAACCGTGGCTTTAGCGCTATCGCAGACAAACTCCACCGGTTTGTCACGAAGGACAATTTCCCTCATGTAGACTTGAACCCCGCTGGACCTAATTGCTAAACGAGTTCTCATCGCATAGGGGCATCGACGGAACGTCCACAAAATAGGGATGCGGCTATCGTTCATTAGCCTCGAGAGAGCCTATTGACTCGTTGGGTGACAACAGAATTAGTTATTCTGATTTTTAGATTGCTCGTGATCACAAATTCTCCCGACCTTAATCCTTGACCATTCGAATAATAACAGCGACGATACTGTGTCTTCAAACTTACTTGGTAAACCCCAACAGGAATTATGGTTTTAGATTTCAGTTATGACCCTGTCAAGGTTACAGATGAAGCAACAGCTACTGGCAGGACAGCGGAGATATTCCAAGATATCCGAGTAACAATGCGGATTCCAATAGTTACATCAATTTGGAGGGCTCTTGCTTCTTGGGATGACTGTCTGGAACGAACTTGGGTCGCCGTGAAACCAATATATGAAACAGGATTACCAGACCTTATGATGCCCGATTTCCTGGGCCAGGTAGCATTACAAGTACCTGGCTCTGATGATAAAAGTCACGCCTTAGCAGATCGCATCTCCGAGGCGGATCTCTCAGAAATTAGCCGTATTGTAAATGCCTATAATCGATCAAACACCCTTAATTTATTGGCATTAGCAGCGTATATCACGCCGGCAAGCGAAGGGCATCCATTGATTTTAGATAATAAGTCACGTGACTACCAGATCCCGAAAAAACTTAAGCCATTATTATCCCGAGCCGAAATCGATAATCAAACTTGGGGTTATGTTTGTGAGGCAAATTCACTGGGAGCCAGCACGTCCGATGATACGTTATCCCATCAAGCTCACGTTGCCACCCTTTGGCGACATCTTGCGTATTGGCCAAGGTTTTTGTCTGTAATTTATGGAACATTCCTTCCTCAGCAAAAATCTGGAATCATTGACGCAGCGAGCCTTAAAAGTACGTTGTTAGCGGTTAATATCGGGGCAAAAATTTCAAGGTCATACAATATGGTCCAGCCTACTCTACCTCCAAAAGCCATCGAAGTTATTCGTAGCTATGTTGAAAGCCCAATACAAGTGGCAAGGATGGTCGTTATGGGGTATGCAATATCACGCTGGCTGAAACAACTGGATCATTAGTGATGCTTCATCTATTCGAGAATAGGCGACCAAGCGATTACATACGTGCGTATTTTATTCCATTATTTTTATTACTAATCACAACTATTCCAGCCAAGATTCATGCAGGAGAGTGGTCTCCTGTTCTGGTGTTAGAGAATGGCGACGAAATTCTTTGGAAATTGAATCAGGTGGTAGAACCGCAACGGCGTTTCTTAATCGATGAACTCCGAGATCTAAGCAAAACCCATGATGGGATCAAGTCTTTCGTTACCCAATTCGAAATTGACTGTGAACGTCTGCGAATAAAAGAGATCTCATACCACTATTATGCTCAATCAAAAGCCGTCGAGTTAATAAAAAACAATAGCATTGAACCAAACAGGCAGAGATGGGCTTATGCTGAATGGAACGAATACGTCAAATTCATGACGGGTTATTTTTGTGAATAAAGAGAGGGAACTATGAGTTTTTTAAGGTGCAACATATATAAGGTCAAAAAAAGTTATCAGTTTTTCCTCGTTGGAGTGGTTCTTCTTTTTAGTCATTCGGTATACGCTGTTTGTGATGCCGACACATTGGAGTGTAAAAATCAAAGAATTGAAGATTTGAGACAGCAAGTACAGACTCTTGAAATTTATAATGCGGAGTTGCGATACGATAACGACGATTTAAGCGAGCGGCTTAAAGCAACGAAGAAAAAACTTGATTTATGCTCAATTAACCTTAAAAACGTAACAGTAGAGATACAATCTTGCGGAAAATAATTATGTTGATTAGAGCGAATTGATAAACTTTATGACACGCTCTCTCTCAGGTTTAGCCAAGTCGACAAATTTTTGTCGAGATGACAAAGCCTCTCCCCCATGCCACAGGATGGCTTCTTCGATAGAGGCGGCACGTCCGTCGTGCAATAGGCCAAGACTTCCGGAGATCGTATTTACTAACCCAATACCCCAGAGTGGCGGTGTTCGCCACTCTTGACCAGTTGCCGACCCCTCTGGTCTATGATCAGAGAGTTGTTCTCCCATATCATGGATTAGTAAGTCGGTGTAGGGATGGAAAGACATATTATTTAGCTCTTTGAGGATTGTGTTTTCTCCTGTTACAAGAGTTGGCACATGACATGAGGCACACCCAGAATCACGAAATAAAATTTCTCCAGCTAAGGTCTCCTCTGGGTCTTCAATTCGTCGCTCTGGGATGTTGAGTGCTTGCAAATAAGTTGTTATATTTTTCAGTCTGCTCGGTAATACCTCAGGTCTAAAATTATTTCCGGTACATCCACCCTGCCCACCACACTTCGCAGCAGAAGGTAATTCTCTGCAACCGACTTGAATTTGTGGACAGTTTTTTTCTGGAAAAAAGAAAGTCGTTGCGCCTATATCTGAATGAAATGCCACTGCAGTTTGCTGCTTGAGATTCGGCTGTGCTGCCTTCCAGCCAAAACGACCGATGACGGCACGCTCAGTTTCTAAATCAATAACGTAGTTGGGACGTCCCGACAGGCCCTCCTTCTTTTGACGCTCGGCGATCTCTAATAAATTCTGTTCGGAAACCCATTCAAGCAGGCCTAACCCTATCACTTGCGGCGCTATTCTCATTGAGACAACTGTCGACTCGTCTAAATCTCCAAAATTAAGATTTTTAACCCTGATAATAGGTCGTTTGAGGGTGACACTTGTGTTGTCGGGATATGTGAATTGAGAATATTCGAAAGTAACTTGCGCATTACCTTCTATCGGCACTCGATTTTCAGCTGCTCTGTTTTGTAGTTGATCTCCATACCAAGGATGCGACGGTACTACTTCGCCCTTAGCACCACGATGACCAAGCTTAATGACGTTACCCTTCTCTATTTCAGCGCCATCTTTAGCCGGCTGCGCTCGACTATTCTTTGGATGGCATCCCACACAATTAGCTTCGTTGAAAGTAGGACCTAAACCCCAGACTCCGGGTGCTGGTGCCAGTACCCAAATTTCGTCAAACTGCTCATGACCTTTAATGAATCGCTTGCCCAGCTTCGCACTTAGCCCCTCATACGGAAGCGTAAAAGATAACTCGCCTGATTGCGAGCTACTCATTAATCCTCCGGAATCACTGAGACCTTGATTCTGTTCGCTGTATCCAACTTTAACAAGGCCGACAACTAAGGTCAGACAAAAGATAAATTTAAAAGCTCGCTTAAAACTCAACATCAATGGTCGTGTTCATCGTCATGGTCATCCTCCCAAGGGCTATGTTTGACTTCAGGAGGCATCCAAATTGACTTATAAACTTTCTGCAATTCGTTCTCTCGAGCGATTTCTTCTGCATCAGACATTTTTGCGTACTTTGCGGCGGTGGGACTGGTGTGGTTACCCGTATTGAAGTTAGGTGCGGAAATTACTTTTCTGACTTCACCTGTACATTCTGATTTCTTACACATTTTTTTTACTTGACCGACTGATGGACCACTTTCATTCATGCTGTGTCTCGTTTGATAAATCACGTGGCAAGCATCACATGCATATTCATATGTAGGCACTGTATTTCCTTTTCCCAAAAAAAAGGTGTGCCCCTAAAAAGGAGCACACCGTAGATCAAGCGACAAACTTAAGCGTATGCTTTGCTTGCTAAGATATCGGCCTTAGCAGTCATTGCTTTTTGTTTATCAATATTCCATATTCTGGCTGCATTCTCACCCAATACTTTACGTCTTATTTCTGGCGTAATTTTTGGATAACCATGGCCTTCCACTAGTTCATCAGGAATTTGGAAATTCCTAAACGCTTCAATTTGCCACTGTGGGTTACCCCACAATAATGAATCAGTACCCCAAAGCACATAATCAGGGCCAAGATCACGCAGTAATGTGCCAATGACGTGCGCACACTCTAACGGTCGGCTTGTGACTGTTGCGGCAAACGTGGAACCGACTTCTGAATAAAGGTTTTTTCTCTGTGGCTTGAAGCCTTTCAATGCCGCCAGCTCATTATGGTAGGGCCAAGCAGAGTGGTATGCGATGAAATTAAGGTCTAGGAAGTCATCAGCTGCTGCATCAAAATCTTCACAATGAGCATACCTAGCATAGAACTGTCCGAAAGGTATCCCTTTATGGCACCCAATGTTTGTAATCCCGAGTCTACGACACTCTTCCCAAATTGGATAAGCTAGCGCTTCATCGTCAAACCACCAACCTTTTTTATCTGTTGAATCGAAGGTATATAACTTCAATCCAGAGATACGGTATTGGTCAGCGTACATATTCAGTCGCTCTAGAGTCTCATCAACACCCTGATTAGGCGTTAAACCGCCCGCCAACATAATGGTGTTATCAGGCCATCGATCACGAACACCAACCTGGTAATCCATCGGAATCATATCCTCGCCGCCGTAATCTTCACGGAAACCAAATGGATTAAAAATTCCAACAGTCGTATCGCTCTCCTCAAGAATAAGTCTGCCGTAATTTTCAACGTTCATGTCACGGGTGCCGTTTTCCATGCCGAACGCTTTTCCTAAGTCATCAAGCAGTTGTACGAACCACATACCTCGCTCTGTGGTATTTACCCCTAACTGATAGTGGCCAGGTCGAGTACACACGTGGGTGTGAACGTCTACAATAAAGTCACTGCCTGCTCGAGCCACTTGAACAGCCTCATCTTTTGCCGCCACATCGGCAGCTTCGGCTGAACCAACTTCAAAAAACTTCATTCCTGTAACTTCATTTGCAGCAATCATTGCGGCACTTAAACCAAGAGAAGACCGGAAAAAATCTCTACGAGACATGCCTGCTTTCTTAGCAGCTGCCCCCATTTTTTCCTTGATCTTCGGTCCCATGTTTCCTGTCATGAACAGTGAGGTCCCTACGCTATTCCCGTCAAATGGATCTGACCCTAGCTCCTCAAGTTGTTTATCCAGCCCTTTGTGGGACTGCAGTATATTGAATTCCATAACGTTTCTCCCCTCCCGTATGCAGAATCTAAACTACCAGTTAACTGTTTAGTTGCTTACTCCACAAATACCTCGAGTCGCCCCTAACACCGTATTTTTTAGGTACAGTAATTAAATAAAATACACCCTTTGCTTTTTTTTAGTCAAGTACTGCTAATTTTGCACTGCGATAATGTTTTGATGGATGTGTATTGTATTTTTGGGTGTTCGAGAAAATCAGAATCTTTAATACGACGAGAGAAATCAAAGCAGTAATCCAAAGGATCAATAATTTTATATCGAGTCGATTAGTTAAATTCATGTTTAAAAACATAATTACTTCTATTTTGTTGACGACCGCATTACATGCTCAAGCGGCAGAATTACATGCTCAAGCGGCAGGATTTAATGGCGCAGCGTCGATTGAGCTCTTGAATACAATGGCGCATCCGCAACATATAAAATTAATTCAACCATTGTATTTCACTGATTTTGAAGGTAACACATGGATTTCCGAAGCTGAACGAGTGATACCACTAAATTTATTAACAGATGAGATACGTCTTAATAGACCGTTACCAAATCCATTTGAATACCTAAAAACTTTAATTTTCTATCACGGTCAAGTGGAGAACGCACACGCGAACTGGCGTGAAATACAACCTATTGTTTATGAGGCACTGATAGCGGAAGGTTTGCAGGAGCACTGGGCCAAAATGATATACGCAGTTGTTCGAGCCGAGGGATGGAGGTGGGAGCCAGTTGAGTCATCTTGTTTTTTATCATGCCATGCGAACTCACCAACACTTAGGTGGAGGCCATTACCCGACTATGAACAATTACTTAAAACGATTGATTGGATATTAATAGAGTTTCCAAGCCTTCCGGAAATTAATGCCCGAGTGGATGCACTCATTATCAAAACTGGACCTCATATTTTCGGTCAGTAAAACTGAAGCCAACTCTCCGCAAACCACTCCCAAAATGATATGATTCAGGGAATATAGAAGAGTAACCTCCAATGACAGTAACAATCAAAACTAACGAAGAAATTGAAAAGATGCGTGTGGCTGGCCGTCTAGCATCACAGGTCCTTGATTTCATACAGCCAAAAATTAAAGCAGGCGTAACCACTGAGGAGATTGACAAGATTTGTTATGACTACATGGTTAACGTCCAACAGACAATTCCAGCGCCGTTAAACTATGCACCGCCAGGGCATACTCCTTTCCCAAAATCCATTTGCACGTCAGTAAATCATGTCATATGCCACGGGATACCAGGAGCCAAAAAACTAAAAAATGGAGACTCAATCAACATTGACATAACAGTCATTAAGGATGGATATCACGGTGATACCAGTCGCATGTTCCATGTTGGAGAGCCGTCCATCCAAAGTCGCAGGTTGGCTACACTTACCTTCGAATGCATGTGGGCAGGTATCGCGCAGATCAGGCCTGGCGCTTATTTAGGTGATATTGGTTCAGCGATACAAAAACTAGCGGAGCCAGCGGGCTTTAGTGTTGTTCGAGAGTTTTGCGGGCATGGTATTGGCACGACCTTTCATGAGGATCCACAGGTACTGCACTATGGTGTAGCAGGAACGGGAATGAAACTAGAACCCGGAATGATTTTTACCGTCGAACCTATGATCAATGCGGGAAAGCGGGATATACGCCAATTAGCAGATGGTTGGACCATCGTGACAAAGGATCATCAACTATCTGCCCAATGGGAGCATACAGTATTGGTTAGCGAGACCGGATATGAAGTATTAACAGTCTCAGATGAAACACCAGAACCACCCAACGGTTTAACGTTCGCCGTCTAATGACTCGTAAAAAATCGCTGAAAGGAGAGGATCTATTTATAGCCACCCTTCGGACGACAATAAAACAAAAAAAACAGCGATTATTTTCTAAACTAGATCGTAAAACCGACTATCAGACATTACTCAAACGACAATCAAAACATACTGATACGCTTTTAAGATCGTTATGGAAAAAGAAGTTAGTAACTGTTGAGGCGGCTTTAATCGCTGTTGGCGGTTACGGACGAGGTTCATTATTTCCTTTCTCCGATGTTGACGTACTCATCCTTATTCCAGACTCTCTGAAAAAAACAGAGGAAGCGAAAATTGCGTCGTTTATAAGTACCTTATGGGATATTGGTTTAGATGTGGGCCATAGCGTGAGAAAAATAAATGAATGCGTCGACGAATCAATAAAGGATATCAGTACTCAAACTAATCTGATGGAGGCTAGATTCATCACTGGCTCTAGGCCTCTTCATTCAAGCTTTAAAAAAGTGATGAGTCAGCATCTAGAGGAGCGTAAGTTTTGTGATGCAAAGATAGTGGAGTTGCGACAGCGCCACAGTCGGTACAACGACTCTTTTCAGAACCTTGAGCCCAACCTTAAAGAGTCGCCAGGTGGACTTCGTGACTTGCAAACAATTCTTTGGATTGCTCAAGCCGCAGGTTTCGGATCAAGTTGGGAGGCTATCCGTAATAACGGAATTATTACGAAGTCTGAACAATTACAGCTCGAAAAACATGAACGTGCACTAATTCTCGTGAGAACTTTATTACATATGCAAGCTGGACGAAAAGAAGACCGTCTACTTTTTGATTTTCAAAGATTATTAGCGGCCGATCTTGGCTTCCGCACAACGAGTGCAAAACCTGCAACGGAGCAATTAATGCAGGTTGTTTTTAAAGCCTCTAAGTCGGTAAGCCTTCTTTCGTCGATCATATTGCAGCACCTTACGGAACGAATCCACCAAGAGCGAAATACAAAGCCAGTTACTATTAATGCTTACTTCCAAATTCGTAACGGGTTTCTAGAAACGACCTCCTATGGACTTTTTAATAAAGAGCCACATGCAATTCTTCAGTTTTTTTCGACACTTCACGAATATCCCGAGATAAAGGGCATTTCAGCTAGAACACGAAAAGAGCTGTGGCACGCCAAGAAACTTATCAATGACGAATTTCGAAGTGATATAGAAAATAGACGTGTGTTTCTTAATTTCTTCAAAAGACAAATTGGTTTAACTCATACACTCAGGTTGATGAATCAATATGATCTGCTTGGGCAGTACTTACCTGAGTTCGGAAAGATATGTGGTCAATTGCAGCACGATTTGTTTCACGTTTATACCGTTGACGCACACATTCTGATGGTCGTGCGTAATTTAAGGCGGTTTGCTGTGCCTGATATGTCTCATGAATTCCCTTTATGCAGTAAGCTAATCGGCTCATTTAAGCGGCCTGAAACGCTATATATCGCTGGTCTTTATCATGATATTGCGAAAGGGCGTGGCGGTGATCACTCAAAACTAGGCATGGATGACGCGAAAACCTTTTGTGAACATCACGGGTTAAGCGCTCCTGATACGAGTTTAGTGATCTGGCTGGTGGAGCAACATCTTTATATGTCAACGATGGCTCAGAAAAGAGACATTTCTGATCCGGAAGTGGTCAAGGAGTTTGTTCGGAAAGTAAGAACTCAGCGTCGACTAGAAGCTTTGTATCTTCTAACAGTCGCAGATATTCGAGGAACTAGCCCAAAAGTTTGGAACGGGTGGAAAGGTAAGCTTCTAGAGAATTTATATTACTTGGCCTTGGAACGGTTAAAGGTCGACCCAAAAAAACCGACCAATTTGATTGAAACGAAAAAACAGAATGCACAAATCAGGTTATCGGCTTATGCGATACCAAAAAATACCTATATTAATTTCTGGTCTAAATTGGATGAGAGTTACTTCATACGGCATGAAGAAAGTGAAATTGTGTGGCACGCACGAGTTTTGAATTATCAAGGAGATGCAGACCAACCCAACGTTAGAGCGAGATTGTCACCAATAGGCGATGGATTACAAGTATTAACCTACGGAAAAAATGAGCCTTTAGTATTCGCGAGGATTTGTCGCTTCTTTGAAGATACCGAGTTTTCCGTAGTTGAAGCTAAAGTTTTCACGACCAAAGATAACTATTATTTAAATACATTCCAGATTTTGACCGATCGGTACGCCGAAAATGACTATCAAGATATGATTAATCATATTGAGCAGGAACTACCCATCGCACTTTCGTCAAGATCGCTACCGAAAACTAATACCGGAAGAATTAGTAGGCGACTCCAGTACTTTCCAATTAAACCTGAAGTGGACATCCGTGGTGATGAGAACGGCTTAAATTACTATTTACAGATCACTTGCGGCGATCAGCCCGGACTGCTTTATGCTATCGCTCGAACTTTAACTGAGCATCGTGTTGATATCAAGAATGCAAAAATCAATACAATGGGCGAGCGCGTGGAAGACACATTATTGATCTCGGGAGATATTCTAAGTAGCGCACGTGAAACCTTGCGTCTTCAAAACGACTTAGTAGAAGAACTCAGTCTAACCCACAAATCTAAAGAAATAGCTACTCTATAAAACCAAAACTCGAAAAATTCTTAATGCGTGCCGGATAGAGAATGCCGTCTAGGTGGTCGCATTCGTGCTGTACCACTCGCGCATGAAAGTCAGTAACAGTTCTATCTATTATGTCGCCATTAGGATCATAGCCTTGATATCGAATTTTAACGTGCCTAGGAACGGAGCCACTTAAGCCAGGAACAGACAGGCATCCCTCAATACCCTCTTCCATTATCTCATTCAAAGGTTCTATTTTTGGATTAATTAATATTGTGAAAGGAACCGCGTCTTCACTGGGGTATCTTACATTGTTGTCGAAACCGAAAATTACCACACGTTTCAGTACGCCAATTTGGGGTGCCGCAATACCGGCACCATTCATGTGCGCCATAGTATCTTTCATGTCTTGTATCAACTCGTGCAGTTCGGGGGTATCGAACTGGCTGACCTCCAGAGATCTCGATGATAATGTAGGGTGTCCCATTCTTAATACGGTTTTAATACTCATATGCGTATTTACTTAATTAATACTCTATAGATGTTGGATTGCTAAGCGCATGGATATCTTTCAAGTTACGCCACAGTCCGTCAATATCCATCCCAAATCCAAAAACAAATTCATCCTTTATCTTAAAACATGAAAAATCTGGCTCAATTCTGTTAGGACTGTTTTGGACCTGTTTATCTATTAGCACTGCCGTTAACACCTGATTAGCACCATTTCCAATTGCCCATCTTCTGGCAGATTCTAAGGTTGCTCCGCGGTCGAGGATGTCGTCTAAAATCAAAACAGTCTTATTGCGAACGGTAGTAGTTGGATAGGATAAGTGTTTTAGCTCGCCCCCAGTGGTTCCATGGCCATAACGTGACATAGAAAACACATCATACCGAAGGGCAAAATCAAGCTCAGTTAGCAGTTGACCTGAAAAACAAATTGACCCATTTAATATACTAAGAACAACGGGGGATTGATTTCCAATACTCCCTTCAATCTCATTAGCTACTCTTTTAATTTCGTCTTGGATTTCTTCTTGGGTAATTATGATTCTTGCTGAACGACGGATGTCCTCCTCATTGACATGCAGTGGGCTGTTCATACGATTAGACTTTTTAAGTAGGCTCGAAGACTATCGCCTATCTCAGAATGTTCAAGCCCATATTCAATGTTTGCCTTTGCGTACCCCAACTTGGACCCGCAGTCAAAACGCTGCCCCTTTAGAGACACGCCGAGCACTCCATCTCGTTTTGCTAAAACAGCTAACGCATCTGTAAGCTGAATCTCCCCTCCTGATCCAGTCGGTAAATTTTCAATAACATCGAAAATTTCATATGGCAAGAGGTATCTTCCAACGACGCCTAAATTGGAAGGCGCATCTTCTGGATTTGGTTTCTCCACCATATTTGAAGCAATCACGTGCTCGCCAACACGCTCGCGAATTTCTACAATACCGTATGCCCGTGATTGATGAGGTTCAATCGTTTCTAATCCGATAACTGGTCCATGGACACTTTCTGACGCAGTTATTAATTGCTGAACGGCACCTTTGGAACCTTTAATTAAATCATCAGCGAGCAAGACGGCAAATGGTTCATCTGATAACGCTGGTTTAGCGCATAAGATCGCATGACCGAGTCCAAGCGCAATAGACTGTCGAACATATACAAATTCAACCCCTTTGGGTGCCACAGACTGAGCAATCTCCAAAAGGTCATGCTTGTCCTTTGAGGCAAGTTCTGCCTCTAATTCATAGGCACTGTCGAAATGATCTTCAATTGCACGTTTATTACGCCCAGTTACAAAAATCATTTTTGTGATGCCCGCGTCTGCGGCTTCTTCAATCGCATATTGAATCAGAGGTTTATCAACAACAGGTAGCATCTCTTTAGGGGTTGCTTTAGTCGCAGGCAAAAAGCGACTACCTAAGCCGGCAACTGGGAATACTGCAGCGTTTATTTTCTTATTCATCATCATTCTCAATTAATCTTTTGAACATAAATTCATCAATTATTTTTACGCCTAAATCTGTCGCTTTCTTTAACTTAGATCCGGGTTTTTCTCCTATCACCACGTAGTTTACATTTTTTGACACGGCACTGGTTACAGTTCCACCTCGACTTTCAACCTCTCTCTTAGCCTCATCACGTGAGAAGTCTTTAAGCGTTCCCGTTAACACGAACTTTTTTTCGATCAATGTTTTGTTTTTTATCACGGTATTTTCCTGTCTCCAGCTGATACCCATTTCAAACAAGCTTTCAATTACTCCTCTAGCATCAGGATCATCGAAGTACTGTTTGATACTTCTAGCCACAATTGGGCCAATATCCGGTATTTCCATCAAGTCTTCTTCAGTTGCGGCAATTAACCCCTCGTATGTTTCGAAATACCTCGCTAGCTCCTTGGCCGTTTGTTCTCCAACGTTACGAATACCGAGCGAATATATGAAACGGCTTAAGCTTGTTTTCCGTGATTTTGAAATTTCTCTGCAGATATTTTCTGCAGATTTTTTCCCCATACGGTCAAGGGTCGATAACCTCTCTGGTTCTAATCGATAAAGATCCGCGAAAGACTTAACGAGCTCTGACTCTACAAGTTGATCAATCAGCCTCTCGCCAATACCATCAATGTTCATCGCTTTTCGCGAACAAAAATGCCAAATGGATTGAGCCCGTTGGGCACAGCATTTCATGCCAGCGGTACACCGATAAACACTTTCCTCTGGTTCTTTTACAATTTCGCCACTACATTCTGGACACAGAGTTGGCATAGTGAATTCTTTTACGCCCTCTCTTTTATCGATAATCGGTCGAACAACTTCTGGGATCACATCACCTGCGCGTCGCACAACAACATAGTCCCCAATTTTTATTTGCTTACGCACGATCTCATCTTGATTGTGAAGTGTTGCGTTGGTAACGACCACCCCACCTACGCGAACAGGCTTCAGTCTAGCAACTGGGGTAATAGCTCCGGTCCTGCCAACTTGGACTTCGATGTCGAGTAATTTAGTAATTTCCTCTTCGGGTGGAAATTTATAAGCTATTGCATATTTTGGCGCACGGGCCACATATCCTAGCTTTTGCTGATCTTCTAAGCCATTAACCTTGTAGACGATACCGTCTATTTCATAATCTAAATTGGGACGCAAAATTGCTACGTGCTCAAAAAAATGTTGAATACCTTTAACGCCTTTTACTAAATCACTTAAATTGGAAGTCGCAAAACCATATTCTTTCAAAAGGTTCGATATCTCTAACTGGGACTGAACTGCCCCATTAGGCTTCGTGGGACCTTCCAAGCTATACGCAAAAAAAGATAATTTTCTAGTTGCAGTGATTTTTGAATCGAGTTGTCTCAGTGACCCTGCGGCAGCATTACGTGGATTGGCGAAAAGCTTTTCCCCCGCTTTAGTTTGCCGTCGATTCAAGTCGGCAAAATCTCGCTTCATCATGACGACTTCTCCGCGAACCTCCACTACATTTGGAGCGACCCCTCTCAAAACGAGAGGTATGGACCTTACAGTTCGAATATTCTCCGTTACCCGTTCACCAGTAGTGCCGTCACCTCGAGTGGCTGCTTGCACTAAAACCCCATCAACATATTGAAGCGCTATTGCTAGCCCATCAAACTTCGGCTCAGCGAAATACGTTACCTCTGCTGTCCCCAACTGAAGTAAATCTTTTATTCTTCGGTCAAATTGGTTTACGTCAGACGCTTCGATAGCGTTATTAAGGGATAGCATCGGTGACGAGTGGGATACACTTGGAAAAAAATCAAGTATTTTCGAACCTACTCGTTGAGTTGGAGAATCATCGATTAACAGTTCAGGGTGCTTTTGTTCGACGCTAATTAATTCTCTAAATAGTTGATCATATTCTGAGTCAAGAAGTTTAGGGTCATCAAGTGTGTAGTACTCATGGTTGGCTTGGTTTAATATCCGGCGCAACACATTTGCTCGAGTTTTTATTTTAGAATAGTCATCATTCATTACGAAAACAGCTGCTTAGCGACCAACGATCCCGGAAGGATTTCTTTTTCCTCCATTTGCTGATAAATCTTCTGTAGTTGATGCCTTATCAAATCGAACCCTCCCTCACTGACTAATTGACTATTATCGTCACAAATCGTCGCATTCATCGCGTCAGCGAATTGTTTGGCAACACCAGACATCTTGTTGAAGGTTCTAGTACCATCAGGGACAGCGGTGACATCCAACAGAAACGTGATACCAAGGATTTCCTGCTCTTTGATTTGAGCCTCGTTAAACGGTGTTGCGTCCCGATTTTCCAAGGTGAATAGTTCTTTCCCATCATCATCTAGCATGATAAATGCGCCATGTCTGTTAAGACGCATACCAAGGGCTAGGGCTAAACTTAATACCTCGCTACCGGACATCGCCGCCCCCCTTGGCCGCTCCACAGTCAAGCCGAACAAAAGGTCAACATCATCACTGAATTGCTTTAATTCCAGGGCATTTGTTGCCTCTTCAACAGCTTGAATTTGCGATGCAATTGCCCCAGTGGGAACCGTCTCGGCATATACATCGGCAGTTATCGTTTCAATCTGTTCTCGGCTCAACGGACCATTCCTATCGGTAAGTTGAATGACTAGGATTAACTTGTCGAACACAGAATCTGGATTGGATACTATGATTGGATCCTTATTTTTTCGCGTACTACCCCATACCTGATAGCGCTTCGGTATTGTTTCAAGCACTTCTTGTAATCGACCAGTTGTGCTGATGCACAACCCTTCAGCAGCACTTATTGAAATTTGAAAAGTTATTTTAGAATCGAGTAACTCTAGATCTAACGCCGCATCGTCATCGCCCGCATAATTTACGGGTGGTGATGAGGTATATTTAGAGTCTTCGGGTCCAACTGATGAGATTTCCCTTGTAACAATCACCTCATCATCTGGGTCGGTTAAAGTTACTGGGCTTTGCGTTTCGAAATGATCAAGCAATGGGTCTTCGCCAGTAGCACTTTGTTTTTGATTCAATTTCGACTTAAAACGCCTCTCTTGGATGCGGTTAATAACGAAAACGCCAACAATAATTACAACACCTAAAGCTAGCAAGTATATCTGTAAATCGCTCATATTATTACCTTATACGCTCTCGTGGGCTCGTCTCTATTCAAGTTAAGCTGCAACGTCTTCATTAAGTTTCATTGCCTCGTCAATATCAACCGCCACAACGCGCGACACTCCTTGTTCCTGCATGGTAACCCCAATCAACTGCTCTGCCATTTCCATAGTAATTTTATTGTGGGTGATGAACAGGAATTGTGTGCTTGTTGACATTTTTCGCACAAGGTCACAATAACGGACAGTATTACTATCGTCGAGTGGCGCATCGACCTCATCCAGGAGGCAAAACGGCGCGGGATTAAGCTGAAATAAAGAAAAAACAAGAGATAATGCGGTAAGCGCCTTCTCTCCGCCGGATAACAAATGAATTGAGGTATTTCGTTTTCCTGGAGGGCGTGCTATCACCTCTACGCCCGCATCCAATATTTCCTCACC
Organism: Betaproteobacteria bacterium; assembly: GCA_009886305.1. Classification (GTDB taxonomy): domain Bacteria; phylum Pseudomonadota; class Gammaproteobacteria; order Burkholderiales; family Eutrophovitaceae; genus Eutrophovita. The sequence goes on along the minus strand of QXZO01000051.1, from coordinate 5,273 downwards.
CGTAAGAACGAGCTTAGCCTCTCCTCCTCCGAACAACGCAGGGAACATTTCTCCAAATTGTTGATTCACTTGTTCGAAGGTCTCTAGTAGACGCTCTCTTGTTTCCTTGTCAATGCTTCGGATCGCATTCTCCAAGGTAGATACGGCCTCTAAGAGATCTTCCGCCTGTGCGTCTAGATACCCTTTTCTTTCTTTAGATTCTGTGAGTTCATCTAGCGCGGCTAAGTTGATCGCTCCGAGTTTTTCAATTTTTCGCTGTAAATCAGAAATCAATTTTTGAGCGATTTCTACTTCGAAAGTATCTGAAACCATCGTATCAAGGCGCTCTTCATCTGCCCCAGAATCTATTAGCTGCGCAGAAAAGCCATCTCTAACAAGTCTGCACTCCTGCTCGCTCAAATTCATCGCATTAATTGAATCTCTCAAAGGTTGAAGCCCTCGATCAGTTTCTTGCCGCTGAACCTCAGCAACCCTTAATTGCTCATCCCAATCCGCAAGGACCTGTCTTTCTTTGGTGAGCTTCAACTCCACTGCAGTTCGCCGCACTAAATTCGTCTGCAATTCACCTGTTTGCTCCCCTTCCAACTCCCGATTTAGCTGCTCATAGAGTCCTAAGCGCTGGCCATCCAAGCGAATGAAAGTTTCATATATTTGACTAGCATTTATAGACAAATCATTGATTTTATTCGTTAATGATCGAAATTCAAAAGAATATTCCGAATAATTTTCGCTCAAAGTACGTATGGCCTCGAGTTTATTCTCTCTTAAGCGCTTTATGGTCTCGAGATCTAAAGACGTATCGTGCATTACACTTGACGCACCTTTGAGTTCGCTTTCCAAAGCATTCACTTCGAAGGAGGCTTTTTCGTTTCTTTCGTTCTCTGCCGTTCTAAGGCCATTAATTTCGACCAATTCAGCGTCCACCTGTGCCAACCGTTCGATAGTCCGCTGATTCAAGTCGCTTAATCGCAGGAAATCAACTCGTTCGTGGTGGAGCTTTTCTTTTAATTCAGAATATTTCGTTCTAGCTCGACTAAGGTCTTCCTTCACGCTGTTAACCGAGTCGGATACGAGTTTGAAGTCTTTCTGGCAGGCTTCGACGGCCTCTTGAGCCTGCAAAGCGAGTTCATTTAGGCTTTCAATCTCTACCTGCCTTGCTAATACTCCATGAACTTCCTGATCAGGAGCAAACAACGCAACACCGCCTGGATAATATAAGTCACCACGCTTGGTTACACACATCTCTCCAGCACTTAATTGATCTATCATTGCTTTCGCCTCTACATCTGTTTCAGTAACAAACACATGTGATAACCAATGCTTAATGAGATGAGATATTGATAAAATATCAGAGTGGACGATAGTATCAAGAGAGGTGAATTTCGACCCCGTGTCCTGAGCATCAGTCGCTCCAAACTTTTTATGGAAGAAAGACACCTTTGAGGGCGGCTGATTAGCATCTTCAAAGGTAACAATATCCAAGCTATCAGTTGCAATGGACATTAGCCGCTCGCGTAGCACGGCTTCAACCGAATCCTCCCAACCGGGTTCTACACGAAGTAGTTCCCACAATCGCTCTTCATTGTTGAAGCCGCTTGCGTCAAGCCACTCACTTAGCCGATCAGACTGAGATACCTGCGTTTGAACGTCAACTAAAGCACGTCTCTTAGCCTCAAGCTCTGAATAAGCTCGACGTTTGTCGTCTAGTATCAAACCGGTTTTATCCTTTTCATCCTCCAATTTCCCGAGCTCGACTTCCGATTTTAAAAGTTTGTTAGATTGATCTGTCATGACATCATCTAAACGCTTGATTGACGCATTCATCGATTCAATCTGCTCAACATCTGGCGGGCTTAAATCAATACGTTCCAGGTCCAATCTTTCTTTTCGGCTCGCTAGTTGCTCCAATACATTAGAAGCATGAGCCTGATGCGTTTTATTCAAGCTCAATCGGTTTTCTAAGTCTGATATCAATTTCGTATGCTCATCTACAGCTCTTTGAGCACTAGCAAAAGAATCTTCTAGATCAGGTAGCTCGCTTCTACTTGCATCTAATTTCGATAGAGTCTGATTTCGTTGAAGTGTCACAGCGAGGACTTTTTTTCGAGCATCCCAAAAAACCTGTTCGATTGTTTCCAAGTCATTCCGTTGTTCCTGATGAGAGGAATCTATGTTACTTATTTGTTGTTGTGTTCTCTTTCGTGTTTCTCTCATGTGCTCAATAGATTGCTCAATACGAGCAATCGAAGAATTAACGTCATAGAGCGTGCCTTGAACCACGTTAACAGCTGATGCGCTATTCTCTCGAGAGACCTTCAACTTTTCGATTTCCGTCTCTGTCTTTCTCAATAATACTATTTTCTTCTCAACATCAAGCTGTGCCTGCGTACATTGTGCTTCGATGACCAATCGCTTTTGTTCCGAGTCGCGCTTACTGTGATACCAAACTTGCTGCTGTGTTTCTTTTAAACTACTTTCGTACTCGTGATATTTTTCTGCTTGATGTGCCTGTTGCTCCAGCTTTCGCAACTGTTTATCTAACTCTGAGCGAATATCTTCCACCCGAGATAAGTTTTCCCGAGTATCTCTCAAGCGAAGCTCTGTCTCTCGCCGACGCTCTTTATATTTCGACACTCCCGCTGCTTCTTCTAAGAACGAACGCATATCGTCTGGCCGAGCTTCAATGATGCGTGAAATCATTCCTTGCTCGATAATGGCATACCCCTTACCGCCGAGTCCTGTACCCAGGAAAATATCGGCTACGTCACGCCTTCGCACATGTTGATTATTGATGTAATAAGACGATGTCCCTTCTCGCTCAAGAACCCGTTTAACAGAGATTTCTGAGTATTGAGACCAGATACCAGTAAGCTTTCCAGCACCGTTATCAAATATAAGTTCCACACTAGCGCGGGACATCGGTTTTCTATCGCTGGAACCCGCGAAAATCACGTCTTGCATGTTTTCGCCGCGTAACTGTTTTGCGGAAGTTTCCCCAAGCACCCAACGTACGGCGTCGATCACATTAGATTTACCACACCCATTAGGACCTACGACACCAACCAATTTTCCTGGGACAGGAATATGGGTAGGATCTACAAAAGATTTAAAACCAGCTAACTTGATATGAGTGAGGCGCAAAATATTATCCGTCAAAATCGTTATAATCATCCCTGCATGCAATGGTTAACACGTTGCATGGAGTGTTAACACCTATTTTATCTTAATAACCTAAATTTAGAATGCCGAAATCTGTAACAACCCCGCTTGACACGTTTCCAAATCCAGCTCCTAAGAATGATTTTTGGATACGCATGCAAATTCCTGAATTTACGTGCTTATGCCCCAAAACAGGCCAACCCGATTTTGCGACACTGTATCTGGATTATTTACCAGATAAGAAGTGTGTCGAGCTCAAGAGCCTGAAGCTTTATACCGCGGCTTTTCGGGATAAAGGTGCGTTTCATGAGGCTGTTACGAATCAAATTCTGGATGACTTGGTTAATTTAACGAAGCCTAAATTTATGCGGCTGACTGCTCGTTTCTACGTTAGAGGCGGCATTTTTACAACCGTTATTGCCGAGCATCACAAAAAGGGGTTTAAGCCGAACAATCCGCTGCAACTTCCTGACTTATCCGCAGAGAGATCTACTTACTAACGCCCGAGAAAACTACAGCGTTGCCCCACCACCGACCTCAATAACAGCGCCGTTGATATAACTTGCTTCATCGGAGGCAAGAAATGCGTAGGTACTGGCGATCTCAGAGGCATGTCCTAAGCGCCCGAGTGGGATCTTCGCGAGAATACCATCAAGAACTTTCTCAGGAATATCACTCAAAATATCGGTATCAATCATGCCCGGACAAACAGAATTTACCCGAATTCCGAACCGACCGAACTCGCGTGCCCAAGTTTTAGCCATGCCAATTACGCCAAATTTACTGGCTGCATAATTAGTCTGTCCAAAATTACCATACAGTCCGACTATCGAAGACGCGTTGAGTACCACGCCAGATTGCTGTTCCATCATATGATGAAAAACTGCTTTTGCGCAGTTGTAAGTTCCCTTCAGGTTGACATTAATCACATTGTCGAATGCTTCCTCGGTCATATTCATCATTCTGGCGTCTCGAACGATACCGGCATTATTGACAAGGACGTCGATCCGTCCGTATTTAGTCACGGTGGAATTCACCATGTCAGCAACACCCGCAGCGTCCGTAACATCGACAACCAATGCATTCCCATTTGAGTCACCGGAAAAAACTGTTTTTAAGTTGGCAAGAAGTGACTGATCGATATCGCACGCAATGACTTTTGACCCTTCAGCGAGAAATTTCCTCACTGTGGCGAGGCCAATGCCTCGTCCTGCACCTGTAATAATCGATACTTTTCCTTCAAGCCGCATATTATTGTTCCCTAACTATTTAGATGATTTGCACCGAGTCTCCTACTAAGACTTTATCGAACAAATCAATAACATCGTTATTTAACATTCTGATGCAGCCAATGGAACCGGGCACACCCATCTGAGTACCATCAGGACTACCGTGGATGTAGATGTAACGACGCATCGTATCTACGTTACCCAGTCTATTAAATCCTATTTCTTTGCCAGATAGCCAAATGATGCGTGTGAGTATCCAGTCACGATCGGGGTTGGCGGCTCGAAGTTTCTCATTAAAAATTTCCCCAGTAGGCCTGCGCCGAATAAATACCGTATTCATTGGCGCATCAACGCCGATCTTAGCTCTTATACAGTGGTTGCCACGAGGCGTTTTAAAGGTATTATTCATCTCCCCAATACCAAATTTGGAAGTAGACACTTGATAAGTTTTGGTAATCGACTTATTTTTCGTGTTGCATAAGCTAAGTGTTTGAGCTGCAATATCGATATATAAACTCATTTTTTATCGCCGTTTTTTAAAAAAACTCTTTAATACAGCGGCACATTCGTTCGCCATGAGACCCCCGATGACAGAGGTGTGGTGATTCAGTTGATTGTTTCCGAATAAATCAACAACCGAGCCACAAGCCCCTGATTTTTCATCATAGGCGCCAAACACCAATCGTTCTATACGCGCATGCATAATCGCACCTGCACACATGACACATGGTTCTAATGTTGAGTACAACGTTGTGCCTACTAATCGGTAATTCCCCAAACATGAAGCTCCCTTGCGTATCGTGTTGATCTCGGCATGCGCCGTCGGGTCCATTAGGGAAATAGGAGCGTTACCCGATTGAGCAATAATTACGTCATCCGCGACTA
>QXZO01000050.1 GCA_009886305.1 Betaproteobacteria bacterium | reverse complement strand
ATAGATTTAGACACAGGTGAAATAATTGCTCCGGCTAACGAAGAGTTAACTGAGGAGTTGATCGAAAAGCTGGTCGAGGGAAATATTAGTGAGATAGAGACTTTATACGTAAATGATTTGGATCAAGGCGCTTATATCTCCCAAACACTAAGGTCTGACGATACTCCAGATCCGCTCTCGGCCAAGGTTGCTATCTATAGAATGATGCGTCCAGGCGAGCCTCCAACTGAGGACTCGGTGAACGCCTTATTTGGATCTTTGTTTTACACGCCGCAGCGCTATGATTTATCCGCTGTTGGTCGTATGAAATTTAATAGGAGAGCATATCCAGAGGTCATAGAACCCAAAACATCGGATTGGCTGAAGAGTTTCTATGCGGAGGCTCAAAAGAATACTACTCCTGATGAAGGTACTTTGACGAATGCCGATATATTGGCTGTTATCGCAATTTTGGTCGAGTTGCGTAATGGACGCGGAGAGATAGACGATATCGATCATCTGGGTAACCGTCGCGTTCGCTCGGTCGGCGAATTGGCTGAGAATCAATTTCGCTCCGGTCTGGTTCGAGTTGAGCGTGCAGTAAGAGAGCGTTTGTCTCAAGCTGAATCTGAGAACTTGATGCCTCATGATTTAATCAATGCAAAGCCTGTTTCAGCAGCGGTGCGAGAATTCTTTGGTTCTTCTCAGCTATCTCAATTTATGGACCAAACAAACCCGTTATCAGAGATTACTCACAAGCGAAGAATATCTGCGCTAGGGCCGGGAGGACTAACTCGGGAGCGTGCTGGTTTTGAGGTTCGGGATGTGCACCCGACGCATTACGGGCGAGTTTGTCCTATTGAAACGCCAGAGGGACCTAACATCGGTCTCATTAACTCGCTAGCAATATATGCACGAACGAATGAGTATGGGTTTTTGGAAACTCCCTACGTTCGCGTAAAAAATGGAAAAGTGACAGATGCAATCGAGTATTTGTCAGCGATTGATGAGGGACAATACGTTATTGCACAAGCAAATGCTGCGTATGATAAAGCTGGTAAGTTAACGGACGAACTTGTGTCATGCCGACATCGAGGCGAATTCACTTTAGTGTCCCCAGATCGAGTGGAGATGATGGATGTAGCGCCATCACAGATTGTTTCAGTTGCGGCATCTTTGATTCCATTTTTGGAACATGATGACGCCAACAGAGCGCTGATGGGTTCCAACATGCAACGGCAGGCTGTTCCCACTTTGCGGGCGGAGAAGGCGCTTGTCGGTACGGGTATTGAGAGAACGGTGGCAGTTGATTCTGGAACCGCTGTTCAATCTGAGCGCGGTGGATTAGTGGATTATGTCGATGCGTCAAGGGTCGTTATTCGAGTTAATGATGATGAGACGCGTGCCGGAGATGTTGGAGTTGACATATACAACTTGGTGAAATACACGCGGTCCAACCAAAATACGAATATTAATCAAAAGCCAATTGTTAAGCCTGGAGATATAGTTGCGCGCGGTGATGTGATTGCAGATGGTGCATCTACAGATTTAGGTGAGTTGGCTTTAGGGCAAAACCTCCTGGTCGCATTCATGCCATGGAATGGCTTTAACTTTGAGGATTCAATTCTCATCTCAGAAAGAATCGTAGCTGAAGATCGCTTCACTTCGATCCATATAGAAGAGTTATCCATTGTTGCTAGGGATACAAAACTCGGATCAGAAGAAATAACTAGAGATATCTCTAACCTTGCTGAGTCGCAGTTGGGGCGGTTGGATGAGTCGGGAGTTGTATATATCGGCGCTGAAGTTCGCGCCGGTGACGTGTTGGTAGGTAAGGTGACACCGAAAGGTGAGACGCAATTGACACCCGAAGAGAAATTACTGCGCGCTATTTTTGGTGAAAAAGCTTCTGACGTTAAGGATACATCTCTACGCGTCCCATCTGGGATGGCGGGTACTGTGATTGACGTGCAGGTCTTTACGCGTGAGGGGGTTGAGAGGGATAGTCGCGCACAAATGATTGTGGATGACGAACTGGGACGTTTCCGAAAGGATTTGTCAGATCAAATGCGTATTGTTGAAAATGACGCGTTTGGACGAATGGAGCGGCTCTTGATTGGTAAGGTCGCCAACAGTGGCCCGAGCAAATTAGCGAAAGGTTCAAAAATCACGAAATCTTATCTCGAGGATTTGAATCGTTACGATTGGTTCGATATTTCACTGGCAAATGAAAGTGCAGCCAATCAAGTGGAGCAGGTTCGTGAGGGTATCGATCAGGCTCGAAAAGATTTTGATGCTCGATTCGATGAGAAGCAAAAGAAGTTAACTTCGGGTGATGAGTTACCACCGGGAGTTCAAAAAATGGTGAAGGTCTATCTCGCGGTCAAGCGACGCTTGCAGCCGGGCGATAAGATGGCAGGAAGGCACGGCAACAAGGGGGTGATTTCTAAGATCGTACCCATTGAGGACATGCCTCATACCGCTGACGGGACGCCAATGGATATCGTACTTAATCCTCTGGGTGTGCCCTCTCGAATGAATGTGGGCCAGATTCTTGAGACGCACCTTGGATGGGCGGCGAAAGGCCTTGGGCATAAGATTGGTGCGATGTTGAGTGCCAAAAGCAAAATCGATGAGATTAGGCAGTTCCTATCTAAAGTCTACAACACTAGCGGTAAGATTGAGGATATTGATGCTCTATCAGATCAGGAGGTTCTAGACCTCGCGGACCAACTGAAACATGGTGTTCCTTTCGCAACTCCAGTATTCGACGGAGCTGATGAGCCTGAAATCAGACAAATGCTAGAGCTCGCTGGATTGCCTCAGAGTGGTCAGATTGCTCTAATCGATGGCAGAACCGGTGATCAGTTTGATCAGGAAGTTACCGTTGGCTATATGCATGTGCTGAAGTTGCATCACTTAGTTGACGATAAAATGCACGCTCGTTCTACGGGTCCATACTCTCTGGTCACGCAACAACCGCTTGGAGGTAAGGCTCAGTTTGGTGGTCAGCGATTTGGAGAAATGGAAGTCTGGGCGTTGGAGGCGTATGGCGCTTCCTACACCTTACAAGAAATGCTCACGGTCAAGTCTGACGATGTTAATGGGCGAACTAAAGTGTATGAAAATATTGTTAAAGGTGAGCATAAAATTGATGCAGGAATGCCTGAGTCATTCAACGTTCTGGTCAAAGAGATACGATCGCTAGTTATCGATATTGACCTTGACCGTCACTAATTCTCACTTCAAGAGAACCTAATTCGTCGACAAAGAATTTAAAAGGGGTAAACAATGAAAGCGTTGTTGGATCTATTTAAGCAGGCAAGTCAAGAAGAGGATTTCGATGCGATTAAAATCAGTCTCGCATCTCCAGAGAAGATTCGATCTTGGTCTTATGGAGAGGTAAAAAAGCCGGAGACAATTAACTATCGGACATTTAAGCCTGAGCGTGATGGTTTATTTTGTGCAAAGATTTTTGGTCCTGTTAAAGACTACGAGTGCCTTTGTGGAAAATACAAAAGATTAAAGCACCGAGGTGTTATTTGTGAGAAGTGCGGTGTTGAAGTTACGCTCTCTAAGGTTCGTCGTGAGCGAATGGCTCATATTGAGCTTGCGTCTCCTGTGGCGCATATTTGGTTCCTTAAGTCCTTGCCTTCAAGATTGGGAATAGTGTTAGATATTCCACTTCGTGATATAGAGCGAGTGCTTTATTTTGAGGCGTACATTGTGACCCATCCGGGTATGACCCCTCTCAACAAAGGCGAGCTACTTTCTGAAGACAGCTATTTAGAGAAGTTTGAGGAATTTGGTGATGAGTTCTCAGCTGTGATGGGTGCTGAAGGCATTCGAGAGCTACTCAAGAACATCGATATCGGTGGTGACATAGAGAAACTTCGTCAAGAGCTTAGTGAAACAGGCTCAGAGACCAAAATTAAAAAAATCGCCAAGAGGCTTAAAGTTTTAGAGGCGTTTCACAAGTCTGGGATTAAACCTGAGTGGATGGTTATGGAGGTACTGCCAGTCCTTCCTCCGGATTTGCGGCCATTAGTGCCACTAGATGGCGGACGTTTTGCAACATCAGATCTCAATGATTTATACCGAAGAGTAATTAACCGAAATAATCGGTTAAAGCGATTGCTTGAGCTCAAGGCGCCAGAAATTATTTGTAGAAACGAAAAGCGAATGCTTCAAGAATCGGTTGATTCGTTGCTAGACAACGGGCGACGTGGTAAAGCCATGACGGGAGCCAATAAACGGCCATTAAAGTCATTAGCGGACATGATCAAAGGCAAGGGCGGTCGCTTCCGTCAAAACTTGTTGGGCAAACGCGTGGACTACTCTGGGCGTTCTGTAATTGTCGTTGGGCCTCAATTGAAACTGCACCAATGTGGTTTGCCGAAGAAGATGGCGCTTGAGCTTTTTAAGCCGTTTATTTTTCACAAGCTCGAGACTTTAGGATTTGCGACAACCATCAAAGCTGCTAAACGATTAGTGGAGCAGGAGGTTCCAGAGGTTTGGGATATTTTGGAGGGTGTGATTAGAGAGCATCCTGTTTTGCTAAATAGAGCGCCAACGCTCCACCGCTTGGGTATTCAGGCTTTTGAGCCAGTGTTAATTGAAGGTAAAGCTATTCAGTTACACCCTCTGGTCTGTGCTGCCTTTAACGCTGATTTTGATGGTGACCAAATGGCTGTTCATGTGCCTCTATCGATTGAGGCTCAAATGGAAGCTAGAGTCTTGATGATGGCGTCCAATAACGTACTATCTCCAGCTAACGGAGAGCCTATTATTGTTCCCTCTCAGGATGTGGTCTTGGGCCTTTATTATATGACCAGAGAGAAGCTCGGTGCTAAGGGAGAAGGCATGATCTTCGCTAATGTCACTGAGGCGAAGCGTGCATATGAAAATGGAGACATTGATCTTCAGGCTTCGTGTGAGGTTCGCATTACAGAAGGCAAGGCCGATGCTGAAGCTGGTCTCAGTCGAAGAGTCAGTCGCCACAAGACTACTGTCGGACGTTCATTTTTGTCAGAAATCCTCCCAGAAGGACTGCCATTCGACATAATTAATAAGACGCTAAAGAAGAAAGAAATTTCCCGCCTAATCAATATCAGTTTTAGAGAGTGCGGTACTCGCGAGACAGTTATTTTTGCAGATAAGTTGATGTATACAGGATTTACCTTTGCGACGCGTGCTGGTTTATCATTTGCGGTCAAGGATATGGAGATTCCGGAAGATAAGGTCGCTATCCTGGCTGAAGCTGAGGAAGAGGTCAAAGAAATTGAAGATCAGTACACATCCGGCCTAGTTACTCAAGGAGAGCGCTACAACAAAGTTGTTGATATTTGGGGTCGTGCTGGAGACGTGGTCGCTAAGGCAATGATGGACCGTCTAGGTAAAGAAGCTGTAAAGAAATGGGATACAGATTCTAACTCTTGGACGATGCTTAAAGATGAAAAAGGTCAGCAAGTTTATCAGGAGTCATTCAACTCTATCTACATGATGGCTGACTCTGGTGCTCGAGGATCTGCGGCCCAAATCAGACAGCTAGCTGGGATGCGGGGACTCATGGCGAAGCCAGATGGATCGATTATTGAGACTCCAATTACCGCAAATTTTAGAGAGGGTTTAAATGTTTTGCAGTACTTCATTTCGACGCATGGCGCTCGGAAAGGTCTTGCAGATACAGCGCTCAAGACAGCTAATTCTGGTTACTTGACCAGAAGGTTGGTGGACGTCACACAAGATTTAGTTGTTGTTGAGGATGATTGTGGCACCTCGCGTGGCTTTGTTCAAAAAGCTTTGATTGAAGGTGGAGAGGTAATTGAGCCACTGAGCGAGCGAATCCTTGGTCGTGTTGTTGCTGAGGACCTGATCGATCCAGAAAACGGAGCGCTTCTAGCAAATGCAGGAACGTTACTTGACGAAAAATTAGTGCATCAAATAGAAAATAGCGGAGTTGATGAGGTAAAGGTGAGAACCGCCCTCACGTGTGAAACGCGCTACGGGCTATGTTCCAAGTGCTACGGTCGAGACCTTGGTCGTGGTCACTTAGTTAGTTCTGGCGAGGCGGTGGGTGTTATTGCCGCGCAATCAATTGGTGAGCCTGGAACTCAGTTAACTATGAGAACTTTCCACATAGGCGGGGCCGCTTCACGTACTGCTGTAGCAAGCCAGATTGAATCAAAGTCCAAGGGAGTGATTAAATTTTCACCTCAGATGCGGTATGTCACTAATGAGCGAGATGAAAAAGTTGTTATCGCTCGTTCAGGGGAAGTTGTGGTACACGATGAGGTGGGTAGGGAGAGAGAAAGACATAAAGTCCCCTACGGAGCATTGTTACATGTTTCAGATGGTGCATCAGAGAAAGCAGGAAAGATCCTTGCTAATTGGGATCCACATACGCGACCAATCGTCACAGAATATTCTGGTACGGTTAAATTCGAGAATGTTGAAGAGGGTGTTACTGTTGCTCGGCAAATTGATGAGGTTACAGGCCTGTCAACCTTGGTTGTGACTGACCCTAAGAGGAGTTCATCCTCTCAAGGCAAGGATGCCCGTCCCAGCGTTCGGCTGATCGATGAAAGCGGAGAAGAGATTAAGATCGCTGGAACCGATACTCCAGTGAACATAACCGTTCCGGTTAATTCTGTGATCACGGTCAAGAATGGACAGAAAGTTGGGATCGGAGAAATTTTGGCTCGTATCCCACAGGAGAGCTCGAAAACCAGGGATATTACGGGTGGTTTGCCTAGAGTTGCCGAGCTATTTGAAGCGCGTGCGCCAAAAGATGCTGGAACTTTAGCGGCAGTCACGGGCGCGGTATCCTTTGGAAAGGATACAAAGGGTAAGCAGAGATTAGTTATTACCGATAGCGAGGGTGTATCTCACGAGTTTTTAATCTCAAAGGATAAGCACGTGATGGTGCACGAGGGCCAAATGGTCAACGTTGGAGAGATGATTGTTGATGGTCCTCCAGATCCTCATGAGATTCTTAAATTATTAGGTATTGAGGCGTTAGCGCGATATATCATTGATGAGGTGCAGGATGTTTACCGTTTGCAGGGTGTGAAAATCAATGATAAACATATTGAGGTTATTGTCAGACAAATGTTGCGTCGGGTTAATATCACAAGTTCTGGCGCTACTGACTTCATTCAAGGTGAGCAAGTGGAGCGTTCGGACGTTCTAGCGGCGAACGAAGAGCTTGTTGCTGAGGATAAGGTGCCGGCCACATACGACAACGTGTTGCTGGGTATCACAAAAGCATCGCTATCTACTGATTCATTCATATCTGCTGCATCGTTCCAAGAAACCACTAGAGTGCTCACTGAGGCGGCTATTATGGGTAAACGAGATGAACTTCGTGGTCTCAAAGAAAATGTCATTGTGGGCCGTCTCATTCCTGGTGGAACGGGACTTGCGTACCATCGAAACCGCAAACGACCAGAGGTTCCCGACATTTTTGAGGATGTGGTCCCGGATTCTGATGATGTATTTGAGGAAGTTTCGGAAGGTGAAGGGGAAGCTGCGGCTTGACATAGGCGGCGGGTGGTCTTAGAATCGCCCGTCTTTTTCCCAGTCCGTAGATGACTGGGGTAACGGTTAAATCAGTCGTCGGAGCTAAGTCTGAGTCAGTTCCGATTATTGTTTGTGTAGACCATATTACTTTAGGACTTGAATTTTAAGATGCCAACTACAAATCAATTGGTTCGCAAAGGCCGATCAGTGCCAATCGCGAAGAGCAAAGTTCCGGCACTAGGCGGCGCGCCAGCAAAACGTGGCGTATGTACCAGGGTTTATACGACCACACCTAAAAAGCCGAATTCGGCGCTTCGAAAGGTCGCCAAAGTGCGTTTAACGACGGGCTTTGAAGTCATTAGCTATATCGGAGGAGAGGGCCATAATCTGCAGGAGCACTCTGTTGTGTTGATTAGAGGCGGGCGAGTCAAAGATCTACCAGGAGTTCGTTATCACGTCGTACGGGGTAGTCTTGATACGCAGGGCGTAAAAGATCGTAAGCAGGCTAGGTCTAAATACGGAGCCAAGAGGGCTAAGGGTTAAAGATTTAACGATAGTTAGTCGTCATTAGAAAAAATATAAAGAGGATTCAATGCCAAGACGTAGAGAAGTACCAAAGCGGGAGATATTGCCAGATCCAAAATTTCACAACCAAGAGGTTGCTAAATTTATGAATGTAATTATGCAAGCTGGCAAAAAATCTGTGGCTGAGCGAATCGTTTATGGGGCCCTTGATCATATTCAAAAGGGTGGGCAGGCCGACCCGTTGGAGGTGTTTAACACGGCTTTGTCAAATGTTCGACCGCTTGTTGAGGTTAAGTCTCGACGAGTTGGAGGAGCGAATTATCAAGTTCCTGTTGAGGTTCGACCATCTCGACGCAGTGCCTTAGCTATGCGTTGGCTTAAAGAGGCTGCAAGGTCAAGAAGCGAAAAGTCTATGGCTGCAAGATTGGGAAATGAGCTGAAGGATGCGTCGGAAGGTCGCGGAGGTGCGGTCAAGAAGAAAGAAGAAGTTCACCGTATGGCAGAAGCTAACAAAGCGTTCTCCCATTTCCGTTTTTAATTAACTAGTCTTCATAGAAAGTACGCATGGCCCGAACGACCCCACTAGAGCGTTACCGAAACATCGGAATCAGTGCGCACATTGATGCTGGTAAAACTACCACAACCGAGCGCATTCTGTTTTATACAGGCGTCTCCCATAAAGTTGGTGAGGTGCACGACGGAGCCGCTGTAATGGATTGGATGGCCCAAGAGCGTGAGCGTGGCATCACAATCACTTCTGCCGCTACGACTTGCTTTTGGAAGGGTATGGATGGAAACTTGCCTGAGCATCGTATTAACATTATTGATACGCCCGGACACGTGGACTTTACGATTGAGGTAGAGCGCTCGATGAGAGTACTGGATGGTGCGTGCATGGTTTACTGTGCCGTCGGTGGGGTTCAACCTCAATCAGAAACAGTTTGGCGCCAAGCTAATAAATATCGTGTGCCAAGGATGGCATTTGTAAACAAGATGGATCGGCAGGGTGCGAACTTCTTTAAAGTTTTTGATCAAATGCGGGCTCGCTTAAAAGCCAATCCAGTGGCGCTTCAGGTTCCTATTGGAGCGGAGGAGGGGTTTGAAGGGGTCGTCGATCTGGTAAAAATGAAGGCAATTTACTGGGATGACGCGACGGGCGGTACGAAATTTGAAATGAGGGATATTCCTTCTGAGCTCCAAGCTGAATGTGATGACTGGAGAGAAAAGCTTGTCGAGGCAGCTGCAGAGTCATCAGAGGAATTGATGACTAAGTACCTTGAAGAGGGTGAGCTGTCTGAGGAGGAAATTCAAGAGGGCATCCGTCTACGTACTATAGCGGTCGAAATTGTCCCTATGATGTGTGGTACCGCATTCAAAAATAAAGGTGTACAAGCGATGCTAGACGGCGTGATTGATTATTTGCCGTCTCCGCTTGATGTGCCAGCAATTGCTGGTGAGACCGAGTCTGGCGAGCCTGCAGAACGCAAAGCTGACGATGCAGAGCCGTTCTCAGCGCTAGCATTTAAGATCATGACTGACCCTTACGTGGGTCAGCTTATTTTCTTCAGGGTTTATTCGGGCTCCTTAAAAGCAGGGGATTCCGTATACAACCCGGTAAAAGGTAAGAAGGAGCGGATTGGCCGCATATTGCAGATGCACGCGAATAATAGGGAAGAGTTAAAAGAGGTCAGAGCCGGAGATATCGCGGCTGCCGTTGGATTGAAAGACGCAACGACTGGCGATACTCTGTGCGTTCAAGATAAGGCGGTCATTTTAGAGAGGATGGAGTTTCCAGAGCCGGTGATTTCTCAAGCGGTAGAACCTAAAACCAAGGCTGATCAGGAGAAAATGGGCATCGCTTTGAGTCGTTTAGCTCAAGAAGATCCGTCCTTCAGGGTGAAGACTGACGAGGAATCTGGTCAAACAATCATCTCCGGTATGGGTGAGCTACACCTTGAGATCTTGGTTGACCGTATGAGTCGAGAGTTCAGCGTCGATGCGAATATTGGAAAGCCTCAGGTTGCTTATAGGGAAGCTATCAAAAAATCGATCGAAATCGAAGGCAAGTTCGTTAAACAAAGTGGTGGTAAAGGCCAGTACGGCCACGTTTGGTTGAAAATGGAGCCTGCTGAGCAGGGGAAGGGCTTTGAGTTCCTAGACGCTACAAAAGGCGGGTCTGTGCCTAAAGATTATATTCCTGCGGTCCAAAAGGGGTTAAACGAGGCCATGACTTCAGGGGTTGTTGCTGGTTATCCAGTGGTTGACGTTAAAGTTACTCTGTTTGATGGCTCATACCATGAGGTTGATTCGTCTGAAAATGCTTTCAAAATGGCTGCGATAATGGCATTCAAGGATGGCATGAGAAAGGCGACTGCGGTTTTGCTAGAGCCGATGATGGCAGTTGATGTGGAAACGCCTGAGGAAAAAATGGGTGATGTGATGGGCGACTTGTCTGGGCGGCGAGGTACTATCCAAGGCATGGAAGATATGGTTGGCGGCGGTAAGGCCATTCGCGCAGAAGTTCCTTTATCAGAGATGTTTGGTTACTCAACTACATTACGCTCACTAACACAGGGGCGTGCAACTTACTCAATGGAATTTAAGCACTACGCTGATGCACCCAAAAATGTTGCAGAAGCAGTGGTAAACAATAAATAGTAAATATCGGTTTTTGACTAATTGATTAAAGATTAAGAGGACATCATGGCAAAGGGAAAGTTTGAGCGGACAAAACCGCACGTGAATGTTGGAACAATTG
>QXZO01000005.1 GCA_009886305.1 Betaproteobacteria bacterium | reverse complement strand
GCGGTCAAACGCAGTGTTAAGGGTTGCACCGATGCCTCCGGCTCCAACTAGGCCGAGTATAGCACTTTCGCGAAAATTTATATCTAATCGATACACGCTGAGTCCGATGAGACGGGGCATCACCTGAGGCTGTACACCGTAATTGATCCATTGGGTCCACCGTGCGCCTGAAGCTTTAATCGCCTCAGCCTGTACCCGGTCCATACTTTCGATATCCTCAGCCAATAATTTTGCCAGAAAACCGATGGTCGCAAAACTAAGTGTGAGGAAGCCGGCCAAGGGGCCAAACCCAAAAATTGCAACTAATAGGATAGCCACAATGATTTCTTGTAGCGCGCGACTGATGGCGATGATGCCTCGGCAAACTAAGTATATAGGCAACGGTGCTAAATTGCGTGCAGCCCCCAGTGCGATTGGGATCGAAATGGCGATCCCAACGACAGAGGAAGCCACAGTTATGACTATACTTTCAAAAATACCTTCCCAAATATCGGCAGACCTTGATGTAAAATCAGGGTTAGTAAACGCCAAAATAAATTTTTTACCGCGTTCTAGACCCACGTAGACCCGCGACCAATTTACTTCAATCGTCATGTAAGCTAATATGAGATATATTATAAAGGCACTAAACAGTGCCCAGCGAAGCCATTTTCGCCTCACCAACGGTGGTTTATTCCAAGGTTTGCCTATCTTTTTTTGGACGTCAAAAGTACTATTACTCATTGCAAGGCCACGTCGTTTTCGTCGTCGACATGCTCAATGGTTGCCTCCCAATCTTCCTCTCCATAGATTGCTGTTAACACATTTGGCGTTAGACCAGCCGGTGGTCCGTCAAATTCGACAGCGCCAAGGCGTAGTCCAATTACACGTTGAACAAACATTTGCGCCAGAGCGACATCATGAATGTTAATGATAGCAGCTAATCCACGCTCTTTGCAAAGCTCACAAATTAATCGCATTATTTGGCGCGACGTCTTAGGGTCCAACGATGCGGTGGGCTCATCCACTAATAACAATGCAGGGTTTTGGATCAAAGCGCGGCAGATACCAATCCTCTGTCGCTGCCCACCTGACAGTTCATCTGCACGTTTGTCAGCCATATGAGCCAAGTCTACCCGGTCAAGCAATCGAAAAGCCTCATCGACATCAGATTGTGGAAATTTACGCAAGTAACTACGCCAAAAGCCAACATAACCCAAACGTCCTGAAAGGACGTTTTCCATTACTGTCAGTCTTTCAACCAGTGCGTATTCTTGAAAAATCATCCCCATGCGTCGACGTTCACGCCGCAAGCCACTCGATGACAGACGTGTTAATTCGACATTACCCAGATACACCTTGCCTGATGTTGGCTCGACTAAACGATTTATACAACGGATCAAAGTCGATTTTCCCGCTCCTGAGGGACCGATTAGAGCCAAAACTTGACCTTCTGGGATTTCTATATCCACTGCTTGCAAAGCTTGGTCACCAGTTTTGTAGGTTTTAACAAGTTTTTCAAGCCGCAGCATGAAACTCTCCGCTTTAATTATTAAAAACGCATTGAGCGGACCCTGCAGGTCCGCTCAGATGTTTTGATTTGCCAGTTTTTACTCGCAAGCGTAGCTTACGCCATTCGCCGAATCAATCTTGCGGATTACGTCCCAAAAACTTTGATAAGTCATCTCTATAAACTGAGCTTCTTTAGACTTAGAAAATTCTTTTTCTAGAGAAGTACCTGCCCATTCAAAGTTAAAGAAAGCATTGCGAATTTTATTCTGCAGTTCAGGCTTTAGGTTGTAAACGACACCAAAACCGGTTGTAGGAAAGGTCTGTGATTTGTATATTGTAATGACGTCACCCTCTTTTATAACGTCACGGCTAACCATCCGGTGAATGACTTTGTTCGCGACCGAAGCTGCCATGTAGTCCTTATTCGCTACTCCTAGGATGGAATTGTCATGCTTTCCGGAAAATGCTGGTGTGAAGTCTCGATCAGGCAACATGTCAAATTCACCTTTTAAGATGGCTGACGGCGCTTTAAAACCCGAATTAGAAGTTGGAGAAGTGAAAGCTAGTTGCTTACCCTTAATATCCGCTACGGTTTTGATGCCACTCCCAGGATAAGTGATTATTTCCATCTCATAGCCAAAACTGCCGTCTTCGGATGCCATAATCGTGAAGGGACTGAAACCCGCACAATTTACAGCCAAAGGGTTTGATCCTGTGTTGAACCCAGCAATGTGTAAGCGACCTGAACGCATAGCCTCAATTTGGGCAGCATTACTCTGAACTGGAAAGAAAACGACCTTTTTATTTGTTTCTTTCTCAAGATGATCTAAAAAGTCAGCCCAAGCAGTTTTGTAAACGGCCGGATCTTCGACTGGAGTGTAGGCGAAAATGAGTGTATCAGGGTCAATCTGCTTGGATACATCTGTGGGCGTATCCGCCACTAGATCCCCGTCAATGTCACAAAAACGTTTATCTAAGTCACCTCTGGAACAGTCTGCTGCCACGGGTAAAGACCAGAGCGCGAAACCTACGGCAACTGCAGACACTGATATTTTTTTTACTACTTTTAGCATTACTTTCCTCCCTTATGTGATAAAAAAGCTTACAAATAGAAATTGTAATAAGCAATTCAAAAATAATAAAATTTTAATGAAGAATTTAGAAATCTAAATTAAAAGTTATACGATGCGTCGACTATTTAAAGATGGAGAACTAATTTAAAAAACAAAAATCTTGCAAGATCGTGGTACCGCGTCGAAGTTACTGCAACACGAAAGATTGTTTGGCACTCTTCGTCGGGGAAAGGTCTCAAAGTCTTGCGCCTTCTCAGAGCGTATGACCATCTGCAAAATCTATTGTTCTATAACCTTCACGGTACCTTGCAACTTAGGTGCGCGTGGTCACCGCCAACGAATATTTGGTGCAGTAAGAGATAGTACGCGGCTAATGCCTGCAGATGGATCTCGAACCTCACGAGAAATCTGGTCGTATAAATAACAATTTGACGTTTACGGCTCTTGTTTCTTTTTCCGCCGTCCTATCCTCCAATCATTTTCTGTTTTTTTTAAATATTGATAATCGATGACCCCGGTTGCGGGTTGAACGTGTCGGCCCTCCGCAAGGCGCGCAGTTCCCATCAGTTCTCAATTCATCTTATGGAGCAAGCCATCATTGCGCCTAGCGTAAAAATTGCCGCAGACGGTAAAAACCGTTAGAAAGTCTTTATGCAGTATGCGCCTTTGGCTAGCCTGTCGTCGGGACAAAGAAAGACGCAACGAACAACTCGAGTAGATGTCCGTGTGTGGAGCGTGATTTCAGTTCGGTTCATGAGGTATTCTGCTCTGATTCATGACGGATAGTAACAATAATCTGCTAAATTCAAACAATTAATTTCAAAAAACTTACCAGAACAAAGTGGTCGATCATTGCTTGCAATGCAATGCCGTCCTCTAAAAGAGTGGGTCTAAAGTAGGGCCTGTAGACGCGCTTGATTTCTGTTTATGGCATGCGCATTGCTTACGGTAATATTGTGGCATGAATAATCATGTCCAGAAATAAAGAATGACTATAACATAACGAGTCCGAAATATTGTATGCCACTCTTTCAGTGTTTGTTGCTAAAAGTGTGGAACACCTAACATCAAGTCTCAGATTTAAACACCAGCCGAGTTTCAAGCAATTGACCATTGCGCAGCAAGATGGGATCTGCAAGTGAGACGAT
>QXZO01000049.1 GCA_009886305.1 Betaproteobacteria bacterium | reverse complement strand
CAGGGCAACATGTTGGAATTACGCTATCTCAAGAGCAAAAGGATTGGACCAGAAAAACAATAAAAAACGCCGGATTAATCGGCAGAAGTACCACCCTCCTGCAGGATTATAGGGATGTGAGTGAACAATATGATGGGATTATTTCTATCGAAATGATTGAGGCCGTAGGAAAAGCCTACTGGAGTATATTTTTCGAAACGCTCAAGAGGTCATTAAAACCCAACGGCCGCGCAGTGATACAAGCTATCACCATCAATGAAAAATTGGTTGGAAACTATCAAGCAGGCGTTGATTTTATCCAAAAATATATATTTCCAGGCGGGATGCTTATGAGTAAAACGCAATTCACCACACTAGCCGCTCAACACAAATTTAATATTCTAGATACCTATGAGTTCGGAAAAGATTACGCGTGGACATTACAGGAATGGCTCAAAAGATTTCAGGATAATTGGACAAATATTGAAGCACTCGGATTTTCCGATCGGTTTAAACGAATGTGGGAATTCTATCTTTGCTACTGCAGATCCGGTTTTTTAAATGGCGACATTGACGTTGTACAGTACACACTTTCTCATTCCTCAATGCGCCCCCCCAGCTAGTTTACTTATTTAAAGACTAGACATTGAAACTAACCCGAACCCAGTCTCTGAAATACGGCTTATCCGGTTTACTTGTCTCCTCAACAAGTCTCCCGTTATACATTTTGGTACCCAATGTTTACGTTAAGTCATACGGACTATCACTAGCGACGATTGGTGTTATCTTGATGATGATTAGGTTGCTAGATGCGCTGACCGATCCATTCTTTGGTAAGCTGGTCGATAAGACCCAAAGTCGGAAAAAATTTCAGTTTTGGGCGATACCATCTGGAATCATCATGACGATTGGGTATGCCGCGCTTATTAACCCCCCCGATGCGCTCAACAACGAGCTTGAGATTCTCACTTATATGGCATTTTTCACGCTTATAGTCTCTACTGCCGCTGGAGTATTTAACGTCACAATACAAGCATGGCCACTTCAGTGGACCTCAGATATTCTAGATCAATCGGAATTAGTGAGTCGAAGAGAGCAATTGACCCTTATCGGCATCATCGTCGCATCGACTTTATCCACGACCACCGATCCAAAGATATTCACCACGTACTTGTTTGTTTTGACCATAGTCACGAGTGTAGCCATCCTTAGCCTTCCATCTGCGCAAATCGCCTCGCGCATGAGAAGCTCATTCAATTGGGATCGATTGCGATCGCTGGCTTTTTTAATGGGTCCATTGTTTATTAGTGCTTTAGCAAACGCAACAGCAGCAACACTATTTATGTTTTATGTCACTGACTACTTACTATTGACTCAGTCAAATGGCGGAAAACTTCTCGCTATTTATTTTATTTCTGCTCTTTTGGGGATATGGCTTTGGCGAAAAACTATAATTAATCGCAATATAATCAAAGTATATAAATACACCATTTTGATGACAATAATCTTGTTCATACCGGGATTTTGGATAAACGACACGAACGCAGAGTTATTCACACTAATCTGTATAGGCACCGGATTATTCATAGGCGCAGAGCTTCTCCTATCCTCGATGTTGTTAATCAAAAAAATAAAATATATGAATCAGGAAGACAACTCAGGAATCATATTAGGCAGTTGGGGTCTATTAATGAAGTTGGGATTAGCATTGGCTGCAGGGTTGGCACTGCCTTTATTAAATTTTTGGGGCTATCAACCAGGATTAACCTTGGGGCATGAAGGGTTAGCCCTGACTTATCTGGCAACACCTATTATTTTAAAATTGATTTCGTTGATACTTTTAAGTATCTACTACTACCAAAATGGTCATATTTATGCTTCGCATCAGGACTAGCTTTGCCCTTATTTCTCTAATGCTTACACTCATTGCGTGTTCAAATGAAAACACGCCAAAACAGGATATAAATACAATGACAACATTTAATCTCGTTGACTTTTTTTCCGGAAATACTCTCGGATCCGGGTTCGTTCAGAATAGATCAGGAGAAATAATCCGGACATTTGAAGTGGTGACGACGGGAGACTTTAATAACGACTCAGGTACCCTAAAAGAAGTGTTTACATGGAGCGATGGCGAAATTGAGAATAGAGTATGGACATTGAAACGCATCGGAGAAAATGAGTGGTCAGGGTCAGCGCCTGACGTTGTGGGTACAGCATCTGGGGAAATAAAGAACGATAAACTAAGATGGTCCTACACCTTAACGCTGAAAGTAGGAGGTAAAAATATTAATCTAAAATTTGATGATCAGATGTGGATTTCTAAGACTGGCGTTATGGTTAATCACGCAAAATTTTCAAAATTCGGACTTCACTTAGGTGACGTAGTCGTTAGTTTTCGTAAGTAGCTCCAACTAAGCATGTTTAAATCAAATACCCCCATTCACGATTGGTCCAACCGCCGTGTATGGATAATTGGTGCATCGGAGGGAATCGGACTAGCTCTCGCCCATACACTTAAGACAAGAAAGGCGGCAATTATCGTCTCATCGAGGAGCGATGCCAGATTAAATGAGGAATTTTCAGGTGTTGCTGAGATTTTACCTATCGACGTGACTGATACCGAGCAGGTAGCCGATTCTATGGAATTTCTAATTGCTGGGAACGCAATGCCGGACACGGTTTTTTGGCTACCCGCGCTCTACCACCCTGGCAACCTCGCAAGCATCGAGCCAGAGGCGACATTAGAACGACTGCAGACTAATATTCTAGCTGCTTTTAATCTCTTTCCGAGAATCATAAAATACTGGCAGAATAATCCGGTAGAAGATAAAAACTATCATTGGACTTGGTTCTCCAGCTTAGCCGCTTACAGGGGCTTGCCTAACGCCTCTGACTACGGAGCGAGCCGAGCAGCTATTTCGCATCTCGCACAAAGTTCACACATTGAGTTAAAGGCTAGTAACATTGATATTTCACTGATTTCACCAGGCTTTATCGATACCCGTCTCACCCAAAAAAATGACTTCAAAATGCCTCTATTGATGACGGCAGATCGCGCGGCCCAACTAACTCTTGAGGGCCTTAAAAAAGGACGGTTCGAAACCCACTTTCCCATGAGAATGAGCTTAATATTCAAATTATTGAGCATCATACCCATTAGCTTATACCTTAAGCTGATGGGTATTTTTAGGTGAAGTTTTTCCGATCGGTTTATGTAATGGAAAGATCACAAAGCACATACAAAATATTTGCCAAATCAACTAAACACTAAAATTTATAACAGAAATCCACCATGAAGAATCTATTTGAAACTAACTGGAGAGGCATTGTGAGCGATGAGATATAAGTTCAGTTAGGTTAAAATAAACAACAACTTGAAAACAATATGAAACAAATCACGAGTACAAATAGTAAGTATAAGACACCAACGAATGTAATCTTCGCATCAACGCCGATTACTGTTGTGTTAGACCTATCAAATAAATTAAGTGAATAAATATGGAAGTAACAAATAACGAGATGATTTACCCCAAGATCTATATTGATTTCGAACGTGCAAGATGGACTTTTGACGATATCGATTGGGATAAATTTGACGCATCACTGCTTACGGATGAACAAGCCCAAACAATCAAAATGAACGCTATTACAGAGTGGGCTGCACTGCCTGCGACTGAAATGTTCTTAAGAGATAATAAGCATGACAGTGATTTTTCGGCCTTCATGTCAATCTGGTTCTATGAAGAACAAAAACACAGCTTAATACTCATTGAGTATTTAAGGCGGTTCAGACCAGATTTAGTGCCTACAGAGGAGGAGTTACACAAAATTAGATTTGAGTTTGATGAAGCTCCTCCACTGGAAACTTTAATGCTTCATTTTTGCGGTGAAATTCGGCTCTATCATTGGTATAGAAGAGCTGCAGAATGGCATACCGAACCAGTTATTCAATCCATATACAACACCGTAGCAAAAGATGAAGCTCGGCATGGTGGTGCCTACCTCCAGTTCATGAAGAAAGAGCTAAAAAACAATACGGAAGCGGCGCAAAAAGCGTTTACCAAAATTGGGGTGTTAATGGCCTCGGCGCGGCGAACAAATCAAGCACTTCACCCAACTAACCTGCATGTTAACGAAACCTTATTTCCAAACGACACGATACAAAGCAGAATGCCTGAACCTGGTTGGCTGGAACATTGGTTAGACAAACAGATTCAATTTGATAAAACTTGGGAGGGTAAGGTGTCTGGGCGAATTTTGCATAATTTAAGTATCCTTCTTAAACAAACTTTTAATTCCGTTCAAGACCTCAACAAGTTTCGCAAATCTTTATCTTCGACCGTTACTCAAAACTCGATCGCAACTTAATAACCACAAGGAGATCCAGTCAGTATGAGTGATGAGAAATGGCGACATGATGGTGTTCAAGTCATAACAAATGACAAACTAGACGATAACGTCCCATCAACTCCTGGGATGAATCGTAAAGCCGCCATCAATTTTGCAAGAA
>QXZO01000048.1:5342-5671 GCA_009886305.1 Betaproteobacteria bacterium | reverse complement strand
ATTGATTTATATAGATTAAATCAGATGAAAATAGGGTGGCGGAGAGTGAGGGATTCGAACCCTCGGTACGGGTTAACGTACACACGCTTTCCAAGCGAGCACCATAAGCCTCTCGGTCAACTCTCCTAATCCCACGAAGTCGCGCAGAATATATGAGCAAGCTCTTTGTGTCAAAGTCGTTTTACTAAGTGGCCTCTTTGAGTTGCTCTAAAATCTGCGGATTTTCAAGAGTGGATACGTCTTGGGTGATTTCCTCGCCATTTGCTAAAGAGCGAAGAAGACGGCGCATAATTTTGCCAGAGCGGGTCTTGGGTAAATTTTCCCCAAAG
>QXZO01000048.1:1317-5332 GCA_009886305.1 Betaproteobacteria bacterium | reverse complement strand
AGGATAACCAACAACAGCAGCCTCAGCAACCAGTTCATTAGCCACCAGTGCCGATTCAATTTCCATGGTGCCTAGTCGGTGACCAGACACATTAAGCACATCATCTATGCGTCCCATTATCCAGAAATAACCATCTTTATCTCGATTGGCGCCATCACCAGCCAGATAAAGTTTCCCTTTAAAATCATCAGGAAAGTAACTATTCTTAAACCGTTCTGGATCCCCCCATATGTTTCTAATCATTGCTGGCCAAGGTTTCTTTATTACCAATATTCCCCCGTTACCTTTTTCAACTGGATTTCCCGTCTCGTCTACGACATCCGCCATTATCCCGGGTAATGGAAAGGTACAAGAGCCGGGTTTTAATGGTGTAGCGCCTGGGAGTGGTGTAATCATGTGTCCGCCAGTCTCGGTTTGCCACCATGTATCAACAATAGGACAGTTACCGCCACCTACAGTATTGAAGTACCACATCCAAGCCTCTGGGTTAATTGGTTCTCCAACAGATCCCAACAATCTCAATGACGATAAGTCATGCTCTTTTGGTAGATCAGGCCCTAACTTGATGAGGGAGCGAATCGCAGTAGGTGCGGTATAAAACGTGGTGACGGAATGACTCTCAATCATGTTCCAGAAGCGGTTTGCGTCTGGGTAGGTAGGTACGCCTTCAAAAATTACTTGTGTGGCGCCGACGCAAAGAGGACCGTAAGTAATGTACGTGTGTCCTGTAATCCAGCCTATATCGGCTGTACACCAAAAAATATCGGAGCTTCGATGATCAAAGGTCCACTTCATGGTCAGCATGGCATGCAATAAATAACCCGCTGAACTATGTTGTACGCCTTTAGGTTTGCCGGTAGAGCCCGAAGTATAGAGGATAAATAGGGGATGTTCCGCGTTAACCCACTCGGGCTCACAAACGTCAGGTTCATTCTTGGTGAGCTCATGTAACCACACATCCCGGCTCTCAACGAGGTCGATTTTATTACCCGCACGTTTGTACACAACAACATTACTGATGTTTTCGCAGCCACCCATCGCGATGGCATCATCAACAATGGATTTCAAAGGAATCTCTTTGCCACCACGGATTTGAGCATCGGCCGTAATGACAGCTGTTGCGCCAACGTCGATGATGCGCTCTTGCAAGCTTTTAGCAGAAAATCCGCCAAATACCACTGAGTGGGTCGCACCAATACGGGCACAAGCTTGCATCGCAGCGACACCCTCTATCGACATGGGCATATAAATGACGACACGATCTCCGGACCTAATACCTAATGATTTCAGGCCGTTAGCCATTTGGCAGACTCGATGGTAGAGCTGCTTATACGTAACTTTAGTTACTGATCCGTCATCTGCCTCGAAAATAAGGGCGGTTTTATTGGGTATCGTTTTTAAATGACGATCCAGACAGTTGTACGAAACGTTGAGTTCACCATCGTGAAACCATTTGAAAAATGGAGGATTTGAATCATCCAATACCTTGGTGAAGGGTTTGTGCCACAGTAGCTGTTCATTAGCCAACTCAGCCCAAAATCCCTCATAGTCAGCCTCTGCCTTTGCGCATAAGGTTTCGTAAGCCTTATGACCAGACAGGGTCGCTTGCTTTACGAAGTGTTCATTAGGACTAAATATTCTGTTCTCTTTTAATACGGATTCAATATTACTCATACGTACCTCTCTTTTTCATGCCGTGACGCAACTGTCTTGTTATTGTGTTGTATTTTGCTGTTGTAGGCTTCATGACTGTGTAGGTCGGAGTGAAGCAATGGTATTTAATTCAACTAAATGTACTCAAACAGCTGCGAACTAATTCTTTAGATTATACCGTTTTAACCTATATCTGACGATGCGTCCAATTATGTCTATGGGCTTTTTAAAGTTACAAATATGAAGCATCACAGCCTAGAGGGCCCTCGGTGATTTATAATACGAGGCTAATTTCGGTATCCAAAAGATGAGGAATTCGCTAATGGCTCCAATCAAGCAGGATGATGTAATTGACAGCGTCGCTGATGCTTTTCAATATATCTCGTATTACCACCCCAAGGATTACATTGACGCGCTCGCATTAGCGTATGAGCGAGAAGAGTCTCCCGCTGCGCGTGATGCCATTGCTCAGATTTTAACGAACTCCAAAATGAGCGCTCAGGGTCGCCGACCAGTTTGCCAAGACACTGGACTCGCCGTCGTGTTTGTTAAATTGGGAATGAATGTTGAATGGTCTGGGGTAACGATGGCTTTATCGGACATGATTCACGAAGGTGTTCGTCGCGCCTACATGCATCCAGATAACAAACTCAGAGCTTCTGTGGTTCAGGATCCGACAAATACACGGTTGAACAGTAGAGATAATACACCTGCGATTATTCATTATGACGTGGTACCCGGCAGCAATATAGATATTACTGTGGCCGCGAAAGGTGGAGGATCAGAAAATAAAGCGAAGTTTACAACGTTAATGCCCTCAGACAGCTTGGCCGATTGGATTGTGGATGTGGTGCCCGCGATGGGCGCTGGTTGGTGTCCTCCCGGCATGTTGGGAATTGGTGTTGGTGGTACTGCTGAAAAGGCAATGATCTTGGCAAAAGAGTCTTTGATGGAATCGATTGATATGCAAACCTTAAAGGTGAAAGGTCCTCAAAATAAGATGGAGGAACTTCGCATCGAGATCTATGATCGAGTCAATGCGCTTGGGATCGGAGCTCAAGGTCTGGGCGGTTTAACCACGGTGTTGGATGTCAAAATTAAGGACTATCCGACTCACGCTGCGTCGTTACCCGTGGCGGTGATTCCAAATTGTGCGGCGACACGACACGCACACTTTGTTCTTGATGGTTCTGGACCGGTTACGTTGACACCTCCCTCACCAGAGGATTACCCAGCCATTCAATGGCGTGCTTCCGACGAGGCGCGAAGAGTAGATTTAAACTCAGTCACCGCAGAAGATGTCGCGAACTGGAAACCGGGTGAAACGTTGTTACTCAATGGAAAGTTACTTACGGGCCGAGACGCGGCACATAAACGAATAAAGGATCTATTAGAAAGTGGAGAAGGACTTCCTGAAGGCGTAAATTTTGAAGGTCGATTTATTTACTATGTTGGTCCAGTTGATCCTGTTGGAGATGAAGTGGTTGGTCCCGCCGGACCCACGACCTCGACTCGTATGGATAAATTTACCGACATGATGCTGTCTGATACAGGTTTGCTTGGCATGGTTGGTAAGGCTGAGCGTGGTCCAGTGGCGATAGAGGCCATTAAAAAGCATAAGGCTGTTTATTTAATGGCTGTTGGTGGCGCCGCTTATTTGGTTTCCAAAGCCATTCAATCCTCGCGAGTCGTTGCTTTTGCGGAGTTGGGCATGGAGGCGATATATGAATTTGATGTGCGGGATATGCCGGTAACTGTGGCGGTAGATAGTTATGGTGAATCTGTTCACCAAACTGGTCCCAAACTTTGGAAAAGCAAAATCGCTCAAATACCCGTTGTGTCAGCATAGTTTACTGAAGCCGAGTAGACTAACACCTGAATTAATGAGTCAATAAAGTTTATGGCGGGCCACCCCGCATTGCAAAGTAGTGAACCTGGTCAGGGCCGGAAGGAAGCAGCCACAGCTATGATTTGTAAGTGCCGGGGACTTGGCTCGCCGCCCATACATTATTTCTTTCAAATGTTTTTGATGTGATCGAAAAATAAAACTAAAATGTCTTTAGCTTTAGCAAGAAAATGGCGACCGAAAACCTTCTCAGAGTTAGTGGGGCAGGGGCATGTCGTCAGCGCACTCACTAATGCCATCAGCCAAGGGCGGATGCATCACGCTTGGCTATTTACGGGAACTAGAGGCGTAGGAAAAACGACTTTGGCGCGTATCATCGCAAAAGCGCTGAATTGTGAATCACTCGATGGCGCAGATCCATGCGGGCGTTGTGATTCCTGTTTGTCCATTGATCAAAGCCGTTTTGTTGATGTGATTGAATTGGATGCGGCTTCCAATACGCAGGTCGATAACATG
>QXZO01000048.1:0-1307 GCA_009886305.1 Betaproteobacteria bacterium | reverse complement strand
GGACTTACTTGAGACCGCGGCGTATAAACCTACAGTCGGTGAATACAAAATTTTCATCATCGATGAGGTTCACATGCTTTCTCGATCGGCCTTTAACGCGATGTTGAAAACGTTAGAGGAGCCGCCTGAGCACGTTAAATTTATTCTGGCCACGACTGACCCCCAGAAAGTACCCGTTACTGTGTTGTCACGTTGTCTACAATTTAATTTGAAGCCTATTCCTGTTCCGCTCATAAAAGAACAGATGACTAAGATTTTAGAGGACGAAAAAGTTGAATTTGATGACCGGGGTATTGAGCTATTAAGTCGTTATGCCCGAGGGAGCTTAAGGGATGGGCTGTCGCTCCTCGATCAATCGATCGCGCAGGGAAATGGGAAAGTTCAAGAGGACTCTGTTAAATCGATGTTGGGCGTGGTCGATGACTCGCTTGTGAGAAGCTTATTGGGTGTGGCGCTTGAGCAAGATGGTAATCTTTTAGTTGAAATGATTAATGACATTGAGCGTATGGGGGCATCCTTTTCATACGTCTTGGATGAGATGGCCACCCTCATACAACGGCTTTCACTTTTTTCCTTAACAACTGAAGGTCTCGACGAGGATTTAATTGAAGGGTATCAGGCCTTAGTGAACAAAACAGATGACGAGCATTTACAACTTTTATATCAAATAGCTACGGTTGGTAAACGAGATTTGCCTTTGGCTCCAAATGATAAGGTTGGATTCACAATGCTGATGCTCCGAATGATGGCATTTTTACCTGCGCCAGATTCCGGTGTGGAGCCTAAGAAAAAGAAAACCGAAGTTCGTCAGCGTGCAGTAGCGACATCCAAGCCCATTCAAACATCGGCGCCCGTCCGGAGTGTTAAGAAAAATCAGATAAGTGCAGCGCTCAACACGAATGAGGATTGGAAAAGTTTCGTTGCGCAGAAAGTTTCTTCGGGAATGGCAAAGATGCTTGCAGAAAACGCGGAATTCCAAAGCTTCAGTGAAGGTGTTTTGAGATTATCTCTGGATAATGAGCATAAACATCTATTGGAAGATCGCTATAAGAATAAGCTTCAAGAGTTGATTCGAGAGCACGTAGACAGTAAGTGCCGTTTGGAAATTAAACCCGGTGTTGCTGGCGATACTCTCTTGGTAGACCAAGTAGTTGAGAGCAAAAACCGCTTGGATCAAACAACTAAGGATCTAGAGGATGATCCGTTTGTGAAAAGTTTGAAAAGTGATCTTGGTGGAACTTTAGTGTCGGAAAGTATTCGACCTTCTAAGTAATACTTAGCGGGTATTAATTTTTTTGGAAACCGTA
>QXZO01000047.1:2092-6881 GCA_009886305.1 Betaproteobacteria bacterium | reverse complement strand
ATGAAAGTCATCCAAATCCTCCCAGAGCTCAACACTGGCGGCGTCGAACGCGGAACGCTCGAGGTAGGCAAATATCTAGTCGACCAAGGGCACGAATCCATCGTCATTTCGAACGGAGGACGCCTGGTCGCACAACTCGAAGCTGAAGGCAGTCGCCACATCACCCTTCCCATTCACAAGAAACGCCTCAGCTCACTCAAACAGGTCAAAGTCCTCCGCCGTCTCTTCGAGGAAGAGCGCCCCGACATCCTACACCTGCGCTCTCGCCTGCCCGCCTGGCTCGCCTACCTCGCCTGGCGTAAAATGTACCCCCAGACAAGACCGAGGCTGGTCACGACCGTGCATGGCTTCTACTCCGTCAACGCCTACTCAAAAATTATGACCCGAGGCGAACAGGTGATCTGCGTGTCTAACAGTGTAAAAGACTATGTCCTCAAAAGTTACCCTGACGTGCCAGAAGACAAACTTACGGTTATACACCGCGGCGTGGATCCAGTAATGTTTCCCTATGGCTTCAAACCCACCCCCGAATGGCTGGAAATATGGCATCAACAATATCCGCAACTTGAAGGTAAATACGTCGTCACCCTACCCGGGCGCATCACGCGCTGGAAAGGACAGCTAGATTTCATCAAAGTCATCGCCGGCCTCAAAGAAAAAGACATCCCCATACACGGTCTGATTGTCGGTGATCCACACCCCAAGAAAATGGACTTTTTCGAAGAGCTACAAGTAGCCATCCAAACCGCTGGGCTCGAAGCGGAAATCACGCTTGTCGGTCATCGTAGTGACCTGCGCGAAATTATGGCCGTCTCCGATGTGGCCATCTCACTTTCCACCGACCCCGAAGCCTTCGGCCGCGTAACTCTAGAGGCGCTCGCCATTGGCAAGCCGGTCGCGGCTTATAGCCACGGCGGTGTAGCTGAGCAACTTGAAGTGTTATTTCCAGAGGGGCGAATCGCAGTTAGTGACACGCATGAAATGACCAGCCAAGTCATCAAATGGTATAAAACTACATGTTATCCCAGAAAAACTACGACCTTCACACTAGAGAATATGCTCCTGGGAACAGTCAAAATATACCGCTACAAAGCATAATCCCGATGATCAACGAAGATAAAACCATTCAGCTTTATAACGAACATTGTATCGGCTTGGGAGAAAAAGTAAGAATTTACGGGCAATATCATCCAATTGCTGTAGGTAAGAAAAAAGCGAAAAGCCTTCTATTGACCGACTCAAAGGGTCAAAAAATTCGCCAAACAATTAAACTTTCCAGCAAACGGAATGACTTTTTCATAGTCATCAAAAGGTCAGACTTAGAACGCGTCAAAGAATACCAACTTAGATTGGTCAGTGATATTATCTTTGATAACTTGAAGCTACATTTCCCCTTTAACTCGATACCCTTGAAGCCAGGGGAAGCCGCGGTCACAACAATGCTACAGAATTATGAAAATCGCGTAGCTGAATGGATCGACTACCATCTAAAGATAGGATTCTCTAAAATTATTATCTTCGATAACAATTCAACGGATCAAACTGCAAAAATTATTAATCAGCTAAAAGACGATAGAGTCATCGTCATTCCATTTAACTATGTAGCGATCAATCCCAAACCTCCAGTGTGGGACGATTATCAACGGATACAACTTTGCATTGGATTTGATGTTCTTAAAAGTTACTACCAATGGGTCGCATTGATTGATGCGGATGAATTTATTTATATCCCTGACCAGAAGCCACAAAGCATCGGTGAGTTTCTAAATCAAAGAAAATACCGCTGGTTCAGAGCAATTACTATGCAGAGCATCCTACTCACAAACAAAAATGATAATGATGAAATCGAGAATAATATTTTGGACCTGTGCCGCTTTACTAATTTAAAGCCAAAATATACAAAAATTATCCTTAACAGCAAAAGAGCCAAATATCTAAAATTTATAAAATCACCACATCAAATCAAAGGACAGCGTCTCATGCCAATGGACAAGATTTACCATGCCCATTGTTGGGCAAATGAAAGGCTCGATTACGGCTCAGATTTCGTCGAAAAGGACGAGCTATTAAACCTTAAATGTTCCTCTTAGATTAAAACCAGATTGATTGAATTATTACTGCACATTACCGAAAATCCTCAATGCTCATCTTTACAAGCAGCAAGACATAAAATGAAGAATCACCAATCTCTAATTGATCGAAACCGTTTCGCTAGAACATTTTACCTCATTAAAAAGATGTATCTGACTAAATCCAGATTTGGTCATTATTCACAATTTGGAGAAGATATTTCTGTTACAGGAATGTTCCCAAAGGAACTTAAAGGGTTTTTCGTTGATGTAGGTTGCTTCCGCCCGATCAAACACAATAATACGTGGAAACTCTACAAAAGAAGGGGCTGGAGAGGTATTAATATTGATGTCGATGCTATAAAGATTGAAGGATTTAACCTGATTAGACTCCATGATATTAACGTTAATTGTGCAGTTTCTAATAAGGAAGAGGAAATCTCTTATTGGACAAATGGTGACTACTCCCACACCTCATCTCTGAGTAGTTCTTTCGTAAGTGAAAAAGGAGGTTACACTCAAAAAACAACCAACTCTTATAAACTGACGAGTATTATCGATAATACGAAATACAAAGACCAAAAGATAGATTATCTGACAGTGGATGCAGAAGGTCATGACCTGGAAGTCCTAGAATCACTTGATTTTGACAGATACTATCCGTCATTGATTGCAGTAGAAACATACAAAGCCGTCCTTTCGGATGTCGAAAAAACTGATCTTTACCAATTTCTTTTCACAAGAGGGTATCGTTTAATCGGATGGTGTGGCCTTACTCTGCTAATGGCCAACGAACCATTTGCAAGCGAGCATCGCCAGCGTCGATCATCTCTATAATCGGCGTCAACTATATTGCGGAACTTACAAAGCAAGCAACCACGCCCTAAAAGTGCAGCCGGACCTCAAAAATTACCAGCAATTAAATGAATCCTGTCCCCAGCGACTAGCTTATCACTTGGGCTCAAGATCCGGTTTTTTTGCAGAGTATATAAACATG
The DNA here is from genome assembly GCA_009886305.1 of Betaproteobacteria bacterium. Lineage (GTDB taxonomy): Bacteria > Pseudomonadota > Gammaproteobacteria > Burkholderiales > Eutrophovitaceae > Eutrophovita. The sequence continues at coordinate 3,815 of QXZO01000047.1, read as the reverse complement.
CTTCAAGGCATTCTTTTTTGCCTACAAAATAAAATTGAGTTTCAACTCTACTCAAAAGACGCGAATTTTTCAATGGGTGGGGGCTGGAGCGATTTCTTTCTACCTTTTTGTAAAGATCAATCCCTCTTTCTGCACAGTTTCCTGAACCCCCGCTTCCCTACTCCAAAGTTCCGCTTTAAGTTAAGAAAGGCCTGCGCCCGCACTCTGAAATATATTAGTAAGACAGACTATCTGAGCTATGAAGTATGGGATCGCCTTCCTCCTATCCCTAAAAACGATACTACTATTTCGATCCAATCACTCAACTGGCAAGGGAGCGTGCTCGAATGCTACCGATCGCTCGTCGATATGACATGGAGGTATCAGCCACCAATTGAACAACAAATACGACAAATCAGATCCTCATTGGAGCTTCCAGAGAGCTATGCGGGACTACACATTCGCCGTGGTGACAAAATTAAAGAAGCCAAGCCCTATCCACTGGAAAGCTACATTGAAAAACTGTCCAATTATACCGACATTAAAGATGTTCTTGTCCTAACAGATGATTATTCAATTTTCCAATCGCTGGTGAACCACTTTAGTGATTACAGATTCTACACACTCGAAGAACCCCAACAAGCCGGTTACCAGCATCGCAAAAATAAGCGGCAGGGGAAAATAGAAAAACACGCGGACTACCTGAAATTCCTCTCAGGCATTGAGACAATCGCTCATAGTGCGCACTTTGTAGGAACATTTAGCTCTAATATTGGCACTTTCCTAAGACTGCGCATGCCCGATCATTCTTGCCACGGCGTTGACTACGACGATTGGATTAAATAACAACACTTCCAGATCGCTCAAGATGACAGAATCCACGACACACAAGCAAATACCTCTGACCTGCTACATTCGCACCCTGAATGAAGCCGCTCGGATAGGAGCAGTCATTCATCAAGTGCAGAAGTTGGGCGCTGAGATCATTGTCATCGATTCCAATTCGACCGATGCCACACGTCAGATCGCTGAAGATGTAGGCGCCACTGTCATCGTCAAAAACTGGGCAGGCCAAGGCCTTCAAAAACGCTACGGAGAAGAGGCCGCTAGCCATGACTGGGTGCTTGACCTGGATGCCGACGAAATCATCAGTGAGGAGCTTCTTGGGCAAATCCAAGCGCTCTTTAAAGATGGTGTGCCAGCACCCGCTATTTATAGTTTGAAATTGGTCACGGTTCCACCCGTTCCAAAGGGAGCAGTCTGGACGAAATGCAATATCGCTTGGCGAAATAAGCTCTACCCCAAGTCGCTAATACGGATGCCGGCCCATGGGGTCTGGGATCAATTTAAGGTCCCAAAAGAAATTAAGCCAATCAAGCTAAGCGGCGTACTCGAGCACTACTCCTTTCCCGATATCGCTTATCAAATGGGGAAGATGAACAGCTACAGCTCTGACTCTGCGCGCGAATCAAAACTAAAATCCAAAGGACTCCTGCAGCTCCGCATACTATTTGGATTCCCCATCTACTTCGCCAAAAAACTAGTTCTCGCCAAAATGTATAGAGGCGGCATCTATGGTTTTGCTTGCGCCGCGATCATCGCATCAAGCCGTTGGTTGAAGGATGTCAAAATGTATGAAATGCACCTAGCAAAAAACGGTCGTAATAAATTGTAAGCCGTCTCCATCGGAACCTATGGATGCTAAATGACGTGTTCAAAAGATGATTAACCCCAGCAACTCAAT
>QXZO01000047.1:0-2082 GCA_009886305.1 Betaproteobacteria bacterium | reverse complement strand
AAGAGACAGGTCCATGCATGTAATTTCCACTACAATAAAAATGGCGCCAAGTTCGACACGATGGATCAGAAAGTCCATCTCGGCTTTAGTGAAAATGGACACTGCATTTACCCCTTCCCCATGCACGACATTAGTCGGCAGATGACTTGGACTAACAGCAAACGTTTCGGCGCTGCGAAAGCGAACTCTTCCCTAATAGAAACCTGTAAGAAAATCCAGCCGGACATCCTACTGCTTGGCCATTCTCAAACCATCAAACGCCAGACGCTTGAAGCTATACGAGCCAACCAACCCGATATTAAAATAGCGCAGTGGTTCTGCGACTGGTTTTATAGCGAGCATCGCTACACTTTCGAATTCATTTACGACCGACTCGATCTACTGGACGTATTTTTTGCAACCACTGCAGGAGATCAACTAGAGTCGTTTCATCAAAAAGGCTGCCGCACAGCCTTCATCCCCAACCTTGTCCACCCAGCCATTGAAAAATACCGAGCCTTCGAAAGTGCAAACTACGATTATGATATCGTCTTCATCGGAACTGACCGCAAAGACCCCGAGCGCAGGGAAACGCTTCGGGAAATTGAGGCCAAACTCGGCAAAAAACTCAAACTAGGTATCTTTGGATCGCTCAATCGCCCTGGCATCTATGGCCACAAAAAGGAGCACCTACTCTCGCACAGCAAAGCCTCGCTCAATTTAACGCGACTTCCGGAACCCATGAAATGGTATAGCTCTGATCGAATCGCCTCGCTAATGGGAAACGGCTTGCTCACTTGCACGCGGGCCGAAGCCGACCTGCATGAAATTTACGGCAAGGACAGTATGGTTTACTACAAAGACACAGAACACCTCATTGACCAAGTGGCGAACGCGCTCGAATCTGAAAAGTGGAAAGAACTTGCAGAAAATGGGTGGCAAGTAATGCACGAGCGTTTCAACAGTAAAAAGATCACCGCGTTCATGGCTGAATACGTAATGGGCATCAATCACCCCCAATTGTTTATCTAAAAACGATGAGAACTAAGCCCAAAAAACGTATCGCAATTGTCGATGCCGGTCGTCGCCCTGAAATCGTGGAAGCCGTCCTCCCTTTTATCCATGATCGCTATGATCTGGAGCTTACCACTGACTACGATGCCGACTACGTGTTTCACTCGTGCATGGGTTATGATATACTTAATTATTCTGGCGTTCGTATTTTTGTGACAGGTGAAAATGTCTCGCCCAATTTCAACATCAGTGACTACGCGATGGCCTTTGATAAAATGGATTTTGGCGATCGCTATTGCTGGCTGCCATTTTTCAAATTCTACAAGGAGGCTTATGTAGCGCTATGCGCTCCTCGACCATCAGCCGATGCCGTCCTCGCTCAGAAAAGCGGGTTTTGCGCCTACGTCATGTCAAACACAAAAGACAGTGCCAAGGAGCGGATCGACATTTTCGAAGCATTAACTAATTACAAACAAGTCGATTCTGGGGGAAAGTGGCGCAACAACGTTGGCGGCCCTGTCGATGATAAGGTTGCATTCCAATCTAAATACAAATTTTCGATCGCCTTTGAAAATAGTTCCAGGCCCGGTTATCTCACTGAAAAGTTCGCGCAAGCGGCACAATCCAATGCAATCCCCATTTATTGGGGCGATCCTGAAGTTGCGAAGACTTTCAACCCAAAATCTTTTATCAACTGCCACGATTTCCAATCTTTAGAAGCAGTCGCAGCACGAGTCAGTGAAATCGATGGAAATGATAATCTATATTTAGAAATGCTCAAAGAACCCTGGTTTATTGAGGAAACGGAACCAAAATCACTCAAAGACGAAACTTACATTCATTTCCTTGAGAATATTTTCGACCAGCCCCACAAGGAGGCCTATAGACGCAATCGCAGCCGCTGGGGTATAAAGCATGAGCGGAATCTATCCAGGATGGCCAATAACCCACTCTGGCAAGCGTGCCATAAACTCAGAGACCTCCTCAGTGGTAAATAATAATTCCTCAGGTCAACATGTGCAGTGTAAAAACTTTCGCTAGCTGTTTGTATGCATACAAGAGGGCAACATAATAACAAATTTCATCCGA
>QXZO01000046.1:1638-13260 GCA_009886305.1 Betaproteobacteria bacterium | reverse complement strand
TCGCAGAGAAAGATTGTTCTACTGGGTCGTTTGGCCGCCTTCCGCAAGCCTCGATCGTGTGATCCCTGAGGCAGTGTCCTTCCTCGAGGAGTAGCAGCTCATTCAGGTTAATATCTTCTATTGGAATACTCTCAAGTTGAGAAAGCTTCTGCCCTTTCTTGGCAACCCACCAGAATTCATCTTTGAATAGCTTGTTTACGATGAGATCCTCTGTTTCGTAGGGCAAGGCAATAACAACAAAGTCGAGAGCGCCAGACTTCAGTTGTTCTAGAAGTCGCGCAGAATAATCTTCCCTTAAGTACAGCTTTAATTTTGGGTAAGTAGATTTTAGTGTTGGGATGACTATTGGCAGCAAAAATGGAGCAATCGTTGGAATAATTCCTAATTTTAAATTCCCACTTAGTGGTTCTTTCAAATGGTCCGTAATACTGGTCAAGTCGTCGACTTGAGATATGATCGATGATGCCCTTTCTAATACTGCTATACCGATATCAGTAAGTCGGACTGAACGTTTTGTCCGTTCTAAGAGCATCACTCCTAAGGTTTTCTCAAGTTCTTGTATTCCAGCCGAGAGTGTTGATTGAGTTATAAAAAGTTTTTCCGAGGCCTGACGAAAATTTAACGTCTCCGATAATACGATTAGATATTTCAGTTGCCTGATAGTTGGTGCGGCTGCTCCCATGAGATGAGATTTTCTTATGAAACTTTATGTAGAGAGTGTCTGCTCGAGTTCGATACCTTGGTCGGATTGAAATTCACTTTTGATATGGTGTTGATTGTATCCATTAAAAAGATGCCCAATTAATCCACGATCAAGATCGCTTGTTCCCATGTACCAATCGGCAATTGGATAGGTCAAATTCATATTCCTTGCCATCATAATTTGTTGGCTATGATGAGCAGCGTGATGCCTTCGAATGGTATTAATTAGTGGACAGTGACGAACGAACCAGTTTTCTTGAACGTGGCAGCATAAGTGAAACGTTTCGTAGTTTAAGTAATAGAAAGGAGTGGAGAGCATCAGCACGTATCCAGCATTTGGAGTCCACAGGTGTCCAATGATTAGGGCCATGGGAACTGTACCGAGTAAAAAAATTAACAATGCATATGGCGGAAATAGAACGATTCTCCATTCACGACTTGCATCGTAAGTCATTCTTTTTGACGTGAAATATTGGTGATGTTGATGTACGTGCCGATGAAAGACTGGTAAAAGTGCACCACCAAAGCCTTTAACGGGTTTATGCATTGCATTCTTATGTATCCACCATTCGTTAAAGTTGTAAATCACAAGAATAGGTAGCAGTAAAAAGATTTCCGCCCAAGTCGGATTTTCAATTTGAGTAATACAAAATGCAATAACCGCTATGCCGGGTATATATATGGAGAGAAGGTGTCCCCACCCGGAGTACCACTTCGCTATATTTCGCTTGTACTCTTCACGAAAAAGACGCTGTTTTTCCGTCATCTCCCCGGAAAACAAGTTTTGGTCGGACATCCTTTCTCCCTTTATGCTGCGCTTGATGACACTTGTCTAGTGCGCTTCGGTACTTGAAATGAGTTGCTCCTTTGTTACTTTACCATTTCGTTGGCTCTTGACGTCGCATCGACTGACGCAAGAGCCGTCATATTAACAATTCTGCGAACAGTTACTGTCGGGGTAACGATATGCACAGCTTCCTTAGCGCCTAAAAGGATCGGCCCTACCGTAATGCCATCGCCACTAACCATCTTCAATAAATTATAAGCGATATTCGCGGCCTCAACGGACGGCATAATCAAGAGATTTGCTTCTCCTTTTAGCTTTGAGTCTGGATGTATTCGGTTGCGAATGACCTCATTCAAAGCAGCATCACCGTGCATTTCTCCGTCAATTTCTATATTCGGGTCCATTTTTTCAATAATATCGAGCGCATCACTCATTTTTGTTGCAGATGGGTTTATTTCAGTTCCGAAATTTGAATGAGAAACCAGCGCTACTTTAGGTACTAAACCGAACCGCTTGACTTCATCCGCCGCCATCATTGTTATTTCGGCGATTTCCTGAGCTGATGGTTCGTGGTTAACGTACGTGTCGCTGATGAATAGAGTTCGATTTTGCATGGGCAGCAAATTCATTGCGGCAAATATTGAGGCATTTTCTCTTTTACCAATAACGTCATTTACGTGTTTTAAATGGTCTTGGTATCTACCAATTGATCCGCAAATTAGTGCGTCTACATCACCTTTTCTCACCAGCATTGCGCCGATTAGAGTAGTGGAAGTCCGTACAGCAGTCTTAGCGTCCTCGGGGGACACACCTTTCCGCCGCATTATTTGGTAGTAATCTGACCAAGTCTCCTTAAAACGTTCATCATTTTCGGGGTTTACTACTTCAAAGTGCTCCCCAATTTTAATTCGTAAACCCGCACGTTCAATTCTTGATTTGATAACTTCGGGACGACCAATAAGAACTGGGATACAAAGTTTTTCATCTGAAACGGCTTGAACCGCTTGCAACACTCTTTCGTCTTCTCCCTCCGCATAGATGACTTTCTTCAAGTCCGCCTTCGCAGCCTCAAAAACGGGTTTCATCACAAAACCGGTTTGATAAACTAAGTTAGAAATCTTGTCTCGATAGGCCGCCATGTCTTGAATAGGTAGTGTTGCAACGCCACTGTTCATTGCAGCTTGAGCTACAGCCGGAGCAATTAATGTAATAAGTCTGGGGTCAAAAGGAGTAGGAATAATATATTCCGGTCCGAAACTTAGTTCTTGCCCCTCATATGCAGAGGCCACCACATCTGAGCGTTCTGCTTGGGCCAGCTCGGCGATAGCGTAGACGCATGCTAATTTCATCTCTTCAGTTATTTTAGTCGCCCCGACATCTAAAGCTCCTCTAAAAATAAAAGGAAAACATAAAACGTTATTGACCTGGTTAGGGTAATCCGATCTACCCGTGGCTATTACTGCATCAGGTCTTACCGATTTAATTTCTTCGGGCATGATCTCTGGAATTGGATTAGCCAAGGCCAGTACCAGGGGCTTATCGGCCATTTGGGCTATCCACTCTTTTTGAATTGTTCCTGGTCCAGATAAGCCGAGAAAGATATCAGCGCCTTCCATGGCTTGGTCTATAGTTACGAAAGGCGTGTCACACGCGTATATTGCTTTATTCTCATCGAGGGTTCCAGCGCGACTCGTGGAGATCACCCCCTTCGAATCACACACAATGATATTGTCTTTTTTAATGCCTAAAGTGATGAGTAAATTGAGGCAAGCGATAGCCGCCGCGCCCGCGCCTGAACAAACAACACGCACGTCTCTTAAGTTTTTACCAACGACTTTTAGTCCATTGATAATCGCTGCTCCAACAATAATTGCGGTGCCATGCTGATCATCATGAAAAACAGGAATCTTAAGCTTTTCTTATAATATCGACTAGCTTATCTGGATCTGTTTCTGCTAATTCAATATCGAAAACGTCAATACCAGCAAATTTTTTAAATAAACACGCTTTACCCTCCATGACTGGTTTGCCAGCCAGAGGACCAATGTTGCCTAGACCCAATACCGCTGATCCATTAGTAACAACACCAACAAGGTTTGCTCGAGATGTATATCTAGCTGCTAGAGTCGGGTCCGCCTCTATTGCTTTACATGCGTAAGCAACCCCTGGGGAATAGGCTAAAGCTAGATCTCGTTGGTTTGTGAGCCCTTTCGTTGGAACTACTGATATTTTTCCAGGTTTAGGACTTTCATGGTACTCCAGTGCTGCGACTTTTAGTGCATCAGACATTCGTGCTTTCCCCCTGAGGTTGCGTCTGTTAATATGTTTGGTCTTATATTAGAGTTTAGGTGGTCAGAAAGCCATCGAAAAATCTAAATAAAAGGCTCGATCCAACAATTATTTATTCATTGTGTGATCAACTTTTATTCAAAATATGAGGCGCTTGCAAGATTATCAAGCTGGGATGATATTTAACGATGTCGTACTTTTTTTCCCGTTCGATTTTAAGGAAACAGTCTTAAAGTTCGGTGAAGGGTGGTCTCTTCTTGAAGTTTTGGCATTTATTTTTTTATTTTCAAGGAAAGACACATGAGTACTGGTACAGTTAAATGGTTCAACGATTCTAAAGGTTTTGGATTTATTACCCCTGATGATGGTGGTAAAGATCTGTTTGTTCATTTTTCAGCGATTCAATCGAATGGTTTTAAGACACTAGAAGAAAATCAAAAAGTGTCGTATGACGTTACAAGTGGCCCTAAGGGCGACCAAGCGACAAACATTCAGTCGATGGATTAATGCACTAAAAAGTAATACCTTGACGGGAGTTTGACTCCCGTCAAGCCTCTCTCCAAACAAGAGCGCAAATTTTCTCGCGGCTACGATTTTCTACTTATATTTTCTTTGTTTATTTTTTGTTAGCAGTTCACTAACCTAAAAAGACATCGTCCATGTTACCCAGAGCAGATTCCTACCCGACCCTTGTTCATCAGTTTAAGTGGCATATTCCCCAAAGTTACAATATAGCTTGGGACATATGTGATAAGTGGATTGAGGAAGGGGATCGTCTTGCCCTCTTATATGAGTCTATCGAGGGTGTGGTTTCGCGTTACACCTTTAAGGACTTTCACTTGCTTTCCAACCGGCTCGCAAATGCATTTGCGACACTAGGGTTGGTATCTCGTGACCGTGTAGGGATTCTTTTGCCGCAAAGGCCTGAGGTGGGAATATCGCATTTAGCGACCTACCGATCAGGAGCAATAGCAGTTCCCTTATTTACACTCTTTGGAAAAGATGCTTTGCGATATCGATTAAAAGATTCCGGTGCAAAGTTTGTCGTTACTGATTCGGTCGGCGCGAATACTATTGCATCGATTCGTGATGAATTGCCTGATCTGAAAACGGTTATCAACGTTGACGGTGCTATTGATGGCGCGGAGGATTTTGATCGTTTATTAGAACTCGGAACTGACTCATTTAAGACGGTGCGTACGGCGGCAGAGGATCCAGCATTAATTATTTATACATCAGGCACAACTGGAGATCCGAAGGGTGCACTTTTACCACATCGTTCGATGATTGGTCACATGCCTGGTGTTGAGTTTTCGCATGATTTTCTTGGACAGCCAGGTGATTTGATATGGTCACCGGCTGATTGGGCGTGGATTGGAGGGTTAGTCGACGTTCTTTTCGCTGCGTGGCAATTGGGTGTGCCCGTTCTTGCTAGACGTTTTGAGAAATTTGATCCTGGTAAAGCATTAGATTTGATGGGGCGGCACTCTGTTAGGAATGTTTTTATGCCGCCCACTGCGCTAAGAATGATGCGAACTATCTCAAGTAAGAAATTTAGTCGCTTAAATCTGCGGTCATTAGCCAGCGGTGGGGAATCATTGGGGTCTGAACTCCAGGAGTGGTCTAAAAACACATTAGGAATTTTCATTAACGAATTTTATGGTCAAACTGAATGCAATATGACTGTAAGTGGGTGCTCATCGCTTTACGCATTAAAAGCAGGCGCTATAGGGAGAGCAGCCCCGGGCCATGCTGTCGCCATCATTGATCAAGAGGGTAATGAAAAGCCTTATGGGGAACCTGGAATGATCGCTGTATCGACTCCAAATCCTGTGATGTTTCTAGGTTATTGGAATAATGAGCTAGCTACAAAGGATAAATTTATTGGGAACTGGTTGGTCACTGGAGATACGGGATCTATTGATGAAGAGGGCTACATCAAATTTATTGGTCGTGATGACGACGTGATTACTAGCGCAGGGTATCGTATTGGACCTGGACCAATAGAGGATTGTCTGACCGCGCACGCTTCGGTACAACTCGCAGCTGTTATAGGTAAACCTGACGAGACTCGAACTGAAATTGTAAAAGCTTATGTTGTTTTAAGAGAGGGTTACGAATCAAGTGGAGGTTTACAAGAAGAACTTAAAGCCTGGGTAAAAGATCGGCTCTCAAAACACGAGTATCCTCGAGAAATTGAATTTTTGGCAGATTTGCCAAAAACGAATACAGGTAAGATTATTCGCCGTTTGCTAAGAGCTTAGACTTTAATCATTATAAATCTACCCTCAAAGGTAAGACATGGAGTAAGAGATTTTTTTAAATTATCAGGCAGGATCTCCTGCTATCGTTGTACGCCTCATATCACGTTTCTCCTTAGTGTCTTCAAAGCGCGTTGCTCTATGCATGGTGCGTCGATTGTCCCACATAACCAAATCATAACGTTTCCATTGATGTGTGTAGACGTACTCTCTTTGAGTGGCGATTTCAGTTAATTCCTCAAGAAGTAATTTAGCTTCTGTGACTGGCCAGTCGACTATTCGACCGGCATGCGATGCGAGAAACAATGATTTTCTTCTTGTAGCAGGGTGCGTTCGAACTAGAGGTTGAAGTACGGGCTTAAAATCTTCTTTTTCTTGTTCGGTAAAGTAGTCCATACCAAGTCGAGCGCGAGAGTACATAAGTGAATGTTCGCATTGCAGATCAGCTATTAAATTTTTCATTGTTGATGTCAGATTTTCATAAGGTGAATGCATATCTGCGTACTGAGTATCGCCTCCTTTTGCTGGAATTTCCCTGGCAGACAACAGTGAATACCGAGCTGGATTGGGACGAAATGAGCTATCAGAATGCCATATTCGATTTCCTAAATTAAAGATTCGCTGTCTTGATTCTTGTTGATGCACTTCATCATGTTTATTTAGGTTCGATATATCAGAAAACATATTGGATAGTCGACGATCCTCTTGTTTCGTTATATTGTTTTTGTTGTTGGCAATTTCGATTTCTCCAAAATTTCGACTGAATGCCACTTGTTGTTCGTCTGTAACGTTTTGGTCTCGGAAAACTAAAATACCGTTTTGGTCGATTAACTCTTGCAGTTTCGATTGTATTTCTTTTGTCAATGGTTCGGTAATATTTACCCCGGTGACCTCTGCTACAAAAAGAGGGTGCATTTTTCTAATTTTTAATTTCATAAATAATTCCTTTGTGGAAATATCAGTCAAATTAACACTTTAAACCATCAATGGAATCCCGTTACTGAATCGGCCACATAAGGGTTAGTCTGTCTTTCTGCTCCAAAAGTTGAGGTTGGTCCGTGTCCTGGTATGAAAGTAACATCATTTCCTAGTGGCCAAAGTTTGGTTACGATTGCTTTAATTAACGTATCGTGATCCCCACGCGGAAAATCGGTTCTACCAATTGAGCCCGCAAAGAGAACATCGCCCACAATCGCTAAATTGTTTTGTGCGGAAAAGAAAATTACATGTCCAGGAGTATGTCCGGGGCAGTGCTTGACGTGTAATTTAATTTCTCCAAATTCTACAGTCTCGTCATCAGTTAAGTATCTGTCAGGGATAAAAGATGAAGATTTTGGCAAATTAAACTGTTTGCTTTGTTCCTCTAATTGGTCGATCCAAAACTGATCGGCGACATGTGGCCCCTCTATCGGTATGTTGAGTTGATCTCGAATCTGTTTGCTTGCTCCGCAGTGGTCGAGGTGACCGTGCGTGAGTAGGATTTTTTCTATGGTTACTGACTCCTCCTCAATAGCCTCAAATATCTTTTCAATATCACCACCAGGATCTACCAAGGCCCCCTTTTGAGTTCTTTCGCATATTAATAGTGAGCAGTTTTGAGCAAAAGGAGTGACCTGAATTATTTTGATTTTCATGAAGTACTTACTTTTCTAATGTGGAGGTTTTGTTAAAAATTTCGATTAATTTCCTAGTGGAGCCAGAAATAGCTAATTAAGCAGTCGATAATAACTAAAAAAAGTAGCTATAATGAAAATCATTCTCATTTAGGTTTGGGTGAAATGGAAAAAAAATTTCTTTCCGGCATGGAGCTTGGACAGCTAGCAATAATCAAGAATGTTAACCAGCACTCTGAGGATGACTCGATTGCTCGGAGACTTCGTAACCTTGGTTTTGTCGAGGGCGAGGAGGTCAAAGTTGTTAGTTATGGGCCTATTGGTCAAGATCCGCTCCTAGTGCAAATTGGATTTACGCGATTTGCACTCAGATCTAGCGAAGCAAACCGTGTAGAAATTCAGCAGCTGGAGGCGTCAATATGACGACGTTGAGAGTGGCACTAGTGGGTAATCCAAATTCCGGGAAAACAGCGCTTTTCAATTTGTTGACGGGTAGTCGGCAAAAAGTTGCAAATTATCCTGGGGTTACTGTTGAGAAGAAGTCTGGTGTATTCACAGTAGATGAAAATAAGAAATGGGAGATTTTAGACTTACCCGGAGCTTATTCTTTCGATACAGACAGTCTAGATGAGCTTATTACTAAAAATGTCTGCCTTGGAAATGTCGCGGGGGAGAAGCCACTTGATTTTATTGTTTGTGTTGTAGATGCGACTAATCTTAGGTTGCATCTTCGATTTGCCTTGGAAGTTAGGGCTCTTGGAATTCCAATGGTATTAGCGCTCAATATGTCTGATGCTGCCATGGCGCGTGGCATAAAGATTGATATTGCGAGCTTGTCTCAGAAGTTAGGTTTGCAGGTTATAGAAACGGTAGCTGTCCGGAAAAACGGTGCAGACGGCCTTATTGAGGAGATTAAAAAGAATCCACCCAATGCGGCAGGGGTTATGAAAGAGTCGACTGACTATCATGCTGAAGTCAGGGAGATCATTGCAGATTGTGTGGTGATGCCTAGCAGAACATCTCGCACCGATGATGTATTGGATCGTATTTTTTTACATCCAGTAGCAGGACTCATGATTTTAGCATTAGCCATGTTTTTGATGTTTCAGGCGGTATTTTCATGGGCGGCCCCTTTCATGGACATGATTGACTCTGGCATTGGTGGCTTCGGGAGTTTAGTGCAATCAATCCTCCCTGAGGGACCGTTGAGAGACCTTATTGTGGAGGGGTTGATCGGCGGTGTCGGTAGTGTTGTAATATTTTTGCCTCAAATTTTATTGCTATTTTTGTTCATTTTGATTCTGGAAGAATCTGGTTATCTTCCTCGCGCAGCGTTTCTCTTAGATCGATTCATGGTGGGAGCAGGGCTGTCGGGACGTTCTTTCATACCCTTATTATCCAGTTTTGCTTGTGCAATACCGGGGATTATTGCAACGCGAACGATTCAGGATCCGAAAGACCGAATCACTACTATTCTCGTGGCGCCTTTGATGACATGCTCGGCGAGACTTCCGGTTTACGCGCTGTTAATTGCAGCCTTTATTCCCGATCAGACGGTGTGGGGCTTGTTTAATCTGCAAGGAATTACGCTATTTGCCCTTTATGCTGCGGGTATCATCAGCGCTCTGATCGTTTCCTTTGCAATGAAAAGAATCAGACGAGGTCTTCATACTCAATCGTTGTTATTAGAGTTGCCTTCGTACCGCTTACCAAGTGTCAGAGATGTTTTGATCGGATTGTGGGAGCGTGGACGCTTATTTATCGCCCGAGTAGGTACGATAATTCTGTCGATCACAGTTGTGTTGTGGGTGCTTTCAACGTATCCAACGCCCCCGGAAGGTTGGGTTGGCGTGCCAATTGATTACAGTATTGCTGGTCGAATTGGGCACGCTATTGAGTGGATATTTCAACCGCTCGGATTTAACTGGCAAATTTGCGTTGCACTTATCCCTGGTTTGGCCGCTCGTGAAGTGGCAGTTAGTGCGCTCGGGACTGTTTATGCAATTTCTGCAGCTGTTGAGGATCCTTCAGCTCAGTTACTCCCTATTGTTTCTGCTGATTGGAGTTTCGCGACAGGTATGTCATTACTTGTTTGGTATATATTTGCACCGCAGTGTTTGGCTACATTAGCTGTGATAAAAAAGGAAACACAGTCATGGAAGGTCGTTTTGATAGCGACGACGTATTTGTTCGGTTTGGCGTATTTAGCGTCTTTGTTGGTTTATCAAATATTTGCTTAAATGGATACAGTGTCTTATCAATTGATTGAAAATCTCAGTATTTTAGTTATCGCAGGCGGTAGTCTAAGTTACCTTCTGAGCCGTTGGTTCCCAGATAAAAAGAGTATGGTTAAAAAAGTGTTTTCTAGTCGATTTCCAAGAGTCAGTCGCTTAATCAGTTCCGAGGGTAATTCGGAAAATGGCTCTAATACCGAAGATGCGAGCAGTTGTTTTGGATGTGCGCCGACTGGTTCTTGTGGGAGTTGTCCAACTAATAGAGGTTAGTTGTCCTGTATTATCCTGCGTAACATTCTTGTTACAAGTAACCGCAATTTATAGTCAAGGAATTCCACATGGCATCTAAGCTTTTTTCCCAATTTCAGTTAGGTCCGATTGAGCTGTCCAACAGAATTGTTGTTTCTCCCATGTGTCAATACATTGCTGATCAGGGAAAGGCTAATGATTGGCATTTAATGCATTATGGAAACTTATCGATTGGAGCGGGCGCACTATTAATTTTTGAGGCAACTCATGTTTCTGCTCAGGGTCGTATCACACATGAATGTCTTGGGCTATACGATGAAGAAACGGAGAACGCATTACATCGAGTAGTGTCATTTTGTAGAAAACATGGTCAAGCGAAATTAGGTATCCAACTTGCGCATGCTGGTAGAAAAGGTTCAGCTAAAACACCCATGCAGGGCGGTGCCGCTCTGCAAGCAAGCGAACAGCCATGGGAAACAGTTGCTCCAAGTGCGTTAGCGTTTGCCGATGGGTGGCACACGCCAAAAAGTATGACGTCTGAGGACTTGGTAAAAGTAAAAGTTGAGTTTGTAGAATCAGCGAAGAGGGCGGTTCGGTTAGGTTTTGATGTTATTGAGCTTCACGCTGCCCATGGTTATCTACTCAATCAATTTACCTCACCTCTCTCGAATCATCGTACCGATGAATATGGCGGTGATGACCTGTCAAAAAGGTTAGCGTACCCGTTAGAGGTTTTTGATGCTATCAAGGAAGTCGTACCGAAGCACATCGCATTAGGAGCTCGAATTTCGGGAACTGACTGGGTAGAGAGCGGGCTAACCCCTGAAGAGATGATTATTTTCGCGAGAGAACTGGAACAAAGGGGGTGTCATTTTGTGGACGTGACATCAGGCCAATTGGACTCAAGGCAAAAAATTCAATTTGCGCCTGGTTTTAATCTGCCGTTTTCGAGGAAGGTCAAGACTGAGTTAACAATAGCGGCTATGGGTGTTGGCATGATTACAACACCAACACAGGCAGAAGAAGCAATTTCTTCTGGCTCGGCAGATCTCATAGCAATTGCGCGAGGTGCAATGGACGACCCTCGCTGGGCTTGGCATGCCGCCAAAGAACTAGGAGTGGATCTTGGCTATGTGCCCAGTTATCAGAGATGTCATCCTAGTGTTTGGAAACGGTAAATTTTTATAAAATGGAATGTGAGCCGAAATACTGATTAATGACGATGTGGTACTTCCCACTAATCAAATTGACATGTGGTTTTCCCGATACCTCCAATTTCCATCTCAAGCCTATCGCCAGATTCAATAGGAAACATAATCGATAAAGAGCCCGATAGAATGATCTCCCCAGCCTTGAGCGTAATACCGAGGCTACCTAACGTGTTGGCAAGCCAGGCTACCGCATTCAATGGATGATCAAGCGTTGCGGCTCCAGCGCCCGTTCCAATTATTTCTCCGTTTTTTTTCAGCACCATGCCGCAAGTCGCT
>QXZO01000046.1:0-1628 GCA_009886305.1 Betaproteobacteria bacterium | reverse complement strand
AGTCGCTAGGTCAATACCATCAAGACTTTTCCGGGTGGACCCGATTACGAAAGCGCCGGCAGAAGCATTATCAGCGACTGTGTCTTGAATTTTAATATCCCAGTTGTTAATACGAGAGTCAACGATCTCAAACGCCGGCATTACGCATTCGGTCGCCTGGATTACATGGTCACGAGTGATACCTGGTCCGCTGAGGTCTTTTTTGAGAAGAAATGCAATTTCACCTTCTCCTTTTGGTTGGCAGAATTTTTCAAAGGGAAGGTTTTGAGATTCTTTAAATTCCATCCCTGACATAAGATGCCCAAAATCCGGCTGATCCACTCCGAACATTTTCATCACAACTTTTGCAGTGAGGCCTATTTTTTTTCCGACAACGGACTCTCCTGCCGCGATACGTTTGCCAATCATTCCTAGTTGAACTTGATAGGCTTCCTCGACGGTAATATTGGGTACTAGTTCTGTGATTGGGGGAATTGGAGACGCATTTTCCCAAGCGAGGTGTAATTGATTACTTAAATCGTTGATAGTTGTTCCGCTTAATTTCATTACTGATGTCGCATTTGTAGAGCTTTAATTGTTATCGGCTGTCGTAATAATCACTATAGTATTGTTTATTGATTAGATAGTACCTAGATTTTATATCTTCGAGTTTTTATTGAAACATCTCTTACCGAATATTTTTTATGGTGTTCACAACCTCAGTCTCGGACCAATCGATATCACCAACGATTTTGTAAATGATTTGATGTTCTTGATTCAGAATAACTGTTGTGGGCAGGCCTATATCAATCCAAGATTTGGTGTTTTTAGTTTCTGGGTCGATGAAGGTAATTGCCCCTTTACCAATTTTAGTCCAGGCGTTCTCAACTCGCTCTTTTGATTCGCCGTAATTCGCGAAAAGAACTACGAATTTTTGTTTTGGGAGTTGTTTCTTAAGTGCTAAGAGAGATGGAATTTCCTTTAAGCATGGTGCACACCATGTAGCCCAAAAGTTTAAAACAACGATTCGTCCTGAGAAATCTGCAAGACTGACTGCTTCCCCACTTAAAGTTCTCACATTAAGCGGTGGTGGTGCTGGGTTTTTATCCCAGATAACGAACCTGTCTATCGCGGCGCCCTCAGCTAATGAGGCGATCATGCTGATGATTATGAATCCGATTTTCAACATAGTTATTTAAGGTTTAGGATGAATGCAATTGGTTGACTTACGGTAAGCGTTAAAGTTTTGCTTCATAGCACTAAATGTCCCAAGGGTTTGGCCGATGGCCTTTCAGGTCATATTTCTTGATTGCTTGGCTAAGTATAGATTTTTTGATTATGCCATCAGCGACTAGAGCTTTAAGTGTTGCCAGCGTTATGTGGAATCGATCAACTTCGTAAAAATCCCTTAAAGATTTTCTTGTGTCACTGCGACCGTATCCATCTGTGCCTAGCGTCACGTAACGTCTTGGGACCCATGTGCGAATCATGTCAGGTACGGCACGCATATAGTCGGTCGCCGCAATAATTGGTCCGTTTGTAGATCGGAGACATTGCTCCACCCAAGTTGATTGTTCTTCCGCGTCGGGATTGTACGTGTTGTGGCGGTCCACGCTAAGACCGTCACGCCTTAGCTCGGTAAAGCTTGT
>QXZO01000045.1 GCA_009886305.1 Betaproteobacteria bacterium | reverse complement strand
ATGAGGCTGAATTTGGTATCAGGATTCTCCGTGTTGAGGAAAGAGTTAAGGCAGTTTTGTTAGAGGGAGAAATAGTTGATCGCCTGGGAATGCTTGACGGTTCTCCTTTGTTAAGAGTTGATCGAATCGCATATACATATGGAGATCAGCCCGTTGAGTTGAGAAGAAGTTACTGCAACACCTCAAACCATCACTACCAAAATCAAATTATTTAATGAGCTGTCAGTTCAATAAAATCGGAATAAGGATTTAGTTACCATGAGTACAAAACCGAGGCCAAAAAATTTAGATCTCACCAAGATTCGTTTGCCTCTTCCGGGATTCATTTCGATACTCCATCGAATTAGCGGCTTTGGTATGTTTTTGATGATAGGTGTCATGTTAGGAATGCTCTCGCTCAGCTTGGATTCGCCGCAAGGATATGAGCGGGTGGCCGAGATTTTAACTAGTTGGTTAGGCAAACTAGTGGTTCTGGGATTAATTTGGGCCTTTTCTCACCATTTTATAGCGGGCATCCGTTTTTTGTTGCTTGACCTGCATATAGGAGCGGAACTTACAGCGGCGCGAAAGTCAAGCGCGTTAGTTTTAATCTTAAGTCTAGCTCTCACGGTCGTGATGGGAGTTTTCATATGGTAAATCGAAATATTACCGGCGCGCATTACGGACTTAAAGATTGGTTGGTCCAACGAGTGACAGCGGTTGTCATGGCGGTTTACACGATTATTTTCGGCGTTGTGTACTTCGTTACTTGTCCTCAAGATTATTTTGCCTGGAGCTATATTTTTCAGTCTCAATGGATGCGGATTATTACTTTAGTGTTTTTCCTAAGTCTTTTTTGGCATGCATGGATCGGGGTTAGAGATATTTACATGGATTACATCAAGCGCACCGCGTTGCGCCTGTGTTTTCAAGTAATAACGATATTAGTCCTGATTGTGTATGCGGTGTGGATGATTCAAATTTTGTGGAGTGTGTAAATGTCGTATCCGATTAGAAAATTTGACGCAGTGATTGTTGGTGCTGGCGGAGCTGGCTTAAGAGCTGCACTCCAGTTATCAGAGGCTGGATGTAAGGTCGCTGTGTTATCTAAAGTGTTTCCTACTCGCTCTCACACGGTGGCGGCTCAAGGTGGTGTGGGTGCTGCACTGGCAAATATGGGTGAGGATAGTTGGCATTGGCATATGTATGACACCGTAAAAGGGTCGGACTGGCTGGGGGATCAGGATGCGATTGAGTTTATGTGTCGGGAAGCTCCTAAGAGTGTGATTGAGCTTGAGCATTTTGGTATGCCGTTCGACCGAAACGAAAATGGCTCTGTTTATCAGCGTCCTTTCGGCGGTCACATGCAAAATTTCGGTGCAGGCCCCCCAAGTCAACGATCTTGTTGTGCTGCGGATAGGACTGGTCATGCGATGCTGCATACTTTGTACCAGAGAAATGTTCGATCAAATACGCACTTTTTTGTTGAGTGGATGGCGCTCGATCTCATACGTGACGAGTCGGGTCAGGCCGTTGGTGTGACTGCAATGGAGATGGAGACTGGTGAGGTCGTTATTTTTCATTCCAAGGCGGTATTATTCGCTACAGGGGGAGCGGGCCGTGTTTACGCTTCTAGTACCAATGCGTTTATTAACACTGGTGACGGGTTGGGTATTGTTTCAAGGGCAGGAATACCTTTAGAAGATATGGAATTTTGGCAATTCCATCCCACGGGTGTTTCTGGGGCGGGCGTATTGATCACCGAAGGGGTTCGTGGAGAGGGTGGCTATCTCCTTAACAAGGACGGTGAGCGTTTTATGGAGCGCTATGCGCCCAATGCCAAGGACTTAGCTTCTCGCGATGTTGTGGCTCGTGCCATGGCTACCGAGATTAAGGATGGACGAGGTTGTGGTGATGAGTCGGATCATGTGCTCTTAAAGCTTGATCATTTGGGTGAGGAATTAATCGAAAGTAAACTACCTGGAATCAGGGAGATTGCGAAGAAGTTTGCGAACGTTGATCCAGCAAAAGACCCAATTCCAGTCGTTCCTACGTGTCATTACATGATGGGCGGCATACCTACAAATTATCGGGGCGAGGTCGTTGCTCCAACCGGGGATGACAAAGAGGCGATTGTGCCAGGGCTTTTCGCCGCTGGTGAATGTGCATGTGCCTCGGTACATGGGGCGAATCGGCTCGGTACCAATTCTCTGACCGATTTATTAGTTTTTGGAAAGTCATCAGGTAATTCCACTGTGGAATTCTTAAAACAAAACGCATCTCACAAGGACCTACCGCGTGATGCGGGAGAGTTAACTCGCGAAAGGCTTGATCGTTTAAATAATCAAACGAACGGTGAATCCGTCGCTGAAGTTGGGGCCGCACTAAGACAGACAATGCAAAAAAACTGTGGTGTGTTTCGGTTTCCAGATCTGCTTGTCAACGGGGTTGCTGAAATCAAAGAAGTCGAGCAACGCGTCATGCGAACTGAAATCGGCGATAAGAGCAAGGTCTTTAATACAGCACGAATTGAAGCTTTGGAATTGGATAACTTGATCGAGGTTGCCATGGCCTCGCTAGTATCTGCTGAAGCACGAAAAGAAAGTAGAGGAGCGCACGATCGCGCAGATTACGCAGAAAGGGATGATCAAAACTGGCTGAAGCATTCGCTTTGGTTTAAAGAAGGAAATCGACTTGATTACAAACCGGTGCATATGGACCCACTCACTGCGGAGACCATTGAGCCTAAAGTCCGAACTTATTAACCGCATTTAGTTATTTAGTTAAAAGGTACACGTGATGTTATTCAGAATTTATCGATACGACCCAGATAAGGATGCTAAACCTTATACCAAGGAGTACGAGGTTGAGCTTCGCTCAACGGACAGAATGCTGCTTGACGCTTTGACCAGGATCAAGGAAATGGACGACTCTTTGAGTCTTCGTCGGTCCTGTCGCGAAGGGGTCTGTGGGTCTGACGCAATGAACATTAACGGCAAGAATGGTCTGGCCTGTATTACGCCTCTTGCAGACCTCAAGTCGCCTGTTGATTTACGCCCCCTACCTGGGTTGCCGGTGATCCGCGATTTGATAGTCGACATGTCACAGTTCTTTAAGCAATATCATTCGGTAAAACCTTATTTGGTGAATGAAGACCCAGCGCCTGACACTGAGAGATTGCAGTCCCCAAAGGACCGAGACCAACTAGATGGACTTTACGAGTGTATTTTATGTGCTTGTTGCTCGACGTCATGTCCTTCGTTCTGGTGGAATCCAGATAAGTTTGTGGGACCTGCTGGGTTGTTGCAGGCGTATCGATTTTTAGCTGATAGCAGAGATCAGTCTACGAGTCAGCGGTTAGATAACCTCGAAGATCCTTATCGGTTGTTCCGATGTCATTCAATTATGAATTGTGTGGATGTATGTCCAAAAGGACTTAATCCAACGAAAGCAATAGGGAAAATAAAAGATATGCTGGTGAAAAGGATGGTTTAGATTGATGTTCAATGAATGAAATGGACCGACTTCGGTGGAGTTGCCGCCGAGGGCTGCTTGAGCTCGATCTTGTGTTGCAACAGTTTCTTAGTGAGGAATATCCCTCATTGGACGGCGAGCAAAGGGAAACGTTTGGTCGCTTGCTGGGGTTGCCAGATAACGACTTGTTGGATTTGGCAATGGGACGCGCAGATACAACAGATAAGGCGTTTGGAGAGCTTGTTCAGTTGATGCGTAAATAATTAATAGCGCAAAGATAAGCGCACTAAAGTCTAGAAGGCTCTAGCCTTCACAAAAGAGATAAAAAAGGGGTCTTTATGTCAGATAAAAAAGCAAATCTTATTCTTCCTAATGGGGAGCCAAGTATAGATTTCCCTATACACAGCGGGACCATCGGTCCTGATGCGGTTGATATTAGAGCGTTACTTGGTAAGACGGGGAAAGTGACTTATGACCCAGGATTCTTGTCAACGGCTAGTTGTCGTTCTGCGATAACTTACATTGATGGTGATGAAGGCGTGCTGCTTTATCGAGGCTATCCTATCGAGCAATTGGCTAAACATTGTGATTTTCTAGAGGTGTGTCACCTATTGATGAATGGTGAGTTGCCAAATTCTGCCGAAAAGTCAGATTTCGACTTGAGGGTGATGCGCCACACTATGGTTCACGACCAAATTAATAATTTTTTCAGAGGATTCCGTCGGGATGCGCATCCAATGGCAATATTGGTTGGTACGGTTGGAGCGTTGTCTGCGTTTTACCATGATTCCTTAGATCTAAATGATCCCTCGCATCGAGAGATTTCAGCATTTCGTCTGATCGCTAAAATTCCGACCCTTGCTGCTATGGCCTACAAATATTCGATAGGTCAGCCATTTGTCTATCCCGACAATGAGCTTGGTTATTCAGCAAATTTTATGAGGATGTTGTTTTCCGTTCCCGCGGAAGAGTACAAAGTTAATCCTACATTGGCACGAGCTCTGGACCGTATCTTTATATTGCATGCTGATCACGAACAAAACGCGTCAACTTCAACGGTGCGTCTTGCCGGGTCCTCTGGGGCAAATCCATTTGCTTGCGTTGCTGCCGGAATTGCCTGTCTTTGGGGTCCTGCGCACGGGGGAGCCAATGAAGCATGTTTGGATATGTTGGAGGAGATTGGTGATGTTTCCAGAGTAAATGAATATATTAAGAAAGCTAAGGATAAAAATTCTGGCTTTAGGTTGATGGGTTTCGGACATAGGGTTTATAAAAACTATGACCCTAGGGCAAAATTAATGCGCGAAACCTGCCATGAAGTTTTAAATGAACTTGGACTTGAAAATGATCGTTTGTTTAAACTTGCAATGGAGCTCGAACGTATTGCGCTTGAAGATGATTATTTTGTTGAGAAGAAGCTTTACCCGAACGTAGATTTTTATTCGGGTATTGTCCAACGAGCCATGGGTATTCCAACAAACATGTTTACATGTATTTTTGCGCTGGCGAGGACAGTTGGGTGGATCGCACAATGGAATGAAATGATTTCTGATTCAGAGCAAAAGATTGGCCGACCAAGACAACTGTATGTCGGTGAGGCAATTCGTGATGTGAAGCAAATCGATCATCGATAACGAAAATAAGTGTTAATTCTTAATAAAATTTTTACTGAATAAATCATGATTAAAGAATTCGGCGGAAGCTCTTATCTATTTGGTACAAATGCGGCATTTGTTGAGGAGTTGTATGACGCATACCTAGATGACCCTGATTCTATATCGGCTGATTGGAAGCAGTATTTCGATGACCTTCAGGGTGCTTCCACGGGAAAAGACGTCTCTCATCATCAGGTAGTCGAATCCTTCGTCGGACATAAAAATGGGAGCGCGAACAACTCTACTAAGTGGCAAGAGGGTGACCTGAGCAATGAACGCAAACAGGTCTCTGTGCTACAGCTTATAAATGCGTATCGATTCCTAGGGGTGAGACGTTCTTCTGTAGACCCGCTGGAACGGCTACGGAAGCCTGATATACCCGAATTGACTTTGAAGCATTATGAACTTGGTCAGGGAGATCTTAATCAGATTTTCAATACCGGTTCATTTGTCGGTCCTGAGCAAATGCAGTTGTCTGAACTCATTGAGGCCTTAGAAGATACTTATTGTGGATCTGTTGGTGCTGAGTACATGTACATCAGCGATGTCCAACAAAAGCGTTGGATTCAAAGCCGCCTTGAAGGGCCGAGATCTCACCCTAAGTATTCAACAGACATGAAGCTGCATCTCTTAGAGCGGCTTACTGCCGCAGAAACACTAGAGAAATACTTACATACAAAATATGTTGGTCAAAAAAGATTTTCTTTAGAAGGTGCTGAAAGCGTCATTGTATCTCTTGATCATCTCTTGCAGAAGGCAGGACAGTCTGGCATACAGGAAGCTGTTATCGGTATGGCGCACAGAGGACGTTTGAATGTTCTCGTAAATACTTTAGGCAAAATGCCTAAGGATCTTTTTTCGGAATTTGAAGGCAAGTCGGTAGAGCAGCTGCCCGCTGGTGACGTGAAATATCACCAAGGTTTTTCGTCTGATCTTATGACTCCTAGTGGCCCGATGCATGTTTCTCTTGCTTTCAATCCGTCGCACCTCGAAATAGTTAACCCGGTTGTAGAGGGTTCAGTGAGAGCTAGGCAACATCGTCGCAACGACGTTGATGGTAGGGAAGTGCTACCTATCCTGCTTCATGGAGACTCGGCTTTCGCTGGCCAGGGCGTGGTGATGGAGACATTGAATTTGTCACAAACCCGTGGATATCGTACTGGCGGTACGGTACATATTATCGTGAATAATCAAATCGGCTTTACTACGTCAGACGCTCGAGATGTACGTTCTACGCTTTATTGTAGCGATATCGCAAAGATGATAGATGCACCTGTATTCCATGTGAACGGTGATGATCCGGAGGCGGTAGCTTTCATTACTGAAATTGCACTAGATTACAGAATGGAGTTTGGGAAAGATGTGGTAATCGACCTAGTATGCTTTAGAAAATTGGGACATAACGAACAAGATGAGCCTATGGTCACTCAGCCTTGGATGTATAGCCTAGTGAAGAAACATCCGGGTGCTAGGAAAAAATATGCTGAGCGGTTGCTAGCTGAAGGTTCTTTGGATAGTAGTCAAGCAGAACAAATGATAAGTTTGTTTAGAGAAGCTTTGGATGGCGGTCATCACACCAACAAAACTATCTTGTCGAATTTTAAACCACCTTATACTGTAGATTGGTCAGAGTATCAAAACATTCCATGGACTTACGGAGCTAAGACAAATCTAACTCTTAGGTCTATCAAGGCTCTTTCTTCAAAGTTAACGACAGTGCCAGACGGCTTTGTGCTGCATCCTCGAGTTGAAAAAGTAATCAATGATCGTCGTTTGATGGCTGAGGGAAAGCTCTCGTTGGATTGGGGAATGGCAGAAAATCTAGCGTATGCTTCGATACTCAAAGCAGGATACGGTATTCGACTGTCAGGTCAAGACAGTGGGCGAGGTACATTTTTTCATAGACATGCGGTACTGCATGATCAAAGAAGGCAGGGCACCAGTGAGGGAGTATATATTCCGCTGGAGAATATCGATAAAAATCAGCCGACTTTTACTGTGATTGATTCGCTTTTATCTGAAGAAGCTGTTCTAGGGTTTGAGTATGGTTATGCTACGACAGAGCCTCACGAGCTTGTCGTTTGGGAGGCTCAATTTGGAGATTTCGCCAATGGTGCTCAAGTCGTGATTGATCAATTTATAGCGTCGGGTGAGGTAAAGTGGGGCCGGATGTGTGGTCTTGTTATGATGTTGCCTCATGGCTACGAAGGGCAAGGGCCAGAGCATTCATCTGCACGAATTGAACGTTACTTGCAATTATGTGCAGACTATAACATGCAGATTTGCATACCTTCGACGCCGAGTCAGATGTTTCACATGCTCAGAAGGCAAATGCTGCGTCCATATCGAAAGCCTTTAATTGTTATTAGTCCAAAGAGTCTTTTGAGGCATAAAGAATCGATATCATCACTTGATGATCTCATTAACGGTGAGTTTAAAGTCCTTATTCCCGAACAGGCTGACATCGAACGTTCAAAAGTAAAGAGAGTCGTTTTCTGTAGTGGGAAGATATATTTCGAGCTTGCAGCACTTCGAAAGGAGCGCCAACTTGACCATGTTGCTATTGTTAGGTTAGAACAGCTTTACCCATTTCCACACGAAGCTTTTAAAGAGCAGATTGAGTTATACAAGGGAGCGAAAGAAATTGTGTGGTGTCAGGAGGAACCAGGTAATCAAGGTGCGTGGCACAGAATTCAGCATTATATAGAGCGTCACTTGGTTAGAGGTCAGAAGTTGACATACGCTTTAAGAGCATCTTCCGCATCCCCCGCCGGCGGATATTCAGCTCTTCACGCTAAGCGACAGAGTGCTGTTATGAATGCTGCCTTAGGTTTAAATGATTAATAATTGTCAATATTTGCGACTAACCGTCATTGGGAGAAGTCATGTTAATTGAAGTTCGAGTTCCCGCACTTTCTGAGTCTGTGGCTGAGGCAACATTACTGTCTTGGCACAAACAACAGGGAGATTATGTAAAACGAGATGAGAATCTGATTGACATTGAAACGGATAAGGTCGTGTTGGAGCTACCTGCACCGCAAGCCGGGATCTTAACTGAGATCATAAAAGAGGAGGGGGGATTAGTCGGCGCTAACGAGATTATTGCGCGAATCGATACAAGTGCAATTGATACTAACGCAAGCTCCTCTGCGACCGATGTTAGTAAAAAAGGTACGCCTGAGACACAACCGAGTAAAACGGATAGTGGTGTTGTTCTCATGCCAGCAGCAAGAAAATTAGCAGCTGAGAAAAATGTTTCAACCAAGGGTGTTTCAGGGACTGGACGAGGAGGTCGAATTACTAAGGAGGACGTGGTTGCTGCTGAAAAGCTTAATTCTGGATCAATTTCGGTCTCTAAGACTTCCGTTGATACTAAAGCTCGCTCTGAGCAACGTGTACCAATGTCGCGTTTAAGACAAAGAGTTGCTGAGCGTTTGCTCCAATCTCAGGCAACGGCGGCGATACTGACAACATTTAACGAAGTTAATATGCAGCCTGTCATCGATATTAGAAATAAATACAAAGTGCAGTTTGAAAAAGAACACGGAGTAAAGCTAGGGTTCATGTCGTTTTTCGTGAAGGCGGTAGTTGCTGGGCTCAAGAAATATCCAATTGTTAATGCCTCAGTAGACGGTGATGATATCGTTTATCACGGGTATTTTGATGTTGGTATGGCAGTCGGCAGTCCGAGAGGTTTAGTTGTTCCTATCATAAGAAATGCCGATAATATGGCGTTTTCAGACATAGAGAAGTCAATTGGCGATTTTGGTAAAAGAGCGCAGGAGGGTCGACTCAGTATTGATGAGTTGACAGGGGGAACATTCTCGATCTCGAACGGTGGAGTTTTCGGTTCAATGTTATCGACTCCAATAATCAATCCACCTCAATCCGCAATTTTAGGAATACACGCAACAAAGGACAGGGCAGTTGTTGAAAATGGTCAAGTCGTAGTGCGACCGATGAATTATTTGGCACTGTCTTATGATCATAGGATTATTGATGGTCGAGAGGCTGTTTTGTTCTTAGTCGCAATAAAAGAGGCACTTGAGGATCCGTCTCGCTTATTGCTGGAGATCTAATTTTCACAAGTGTTGTATTACAAATGATGAGCTAATGGATGCTATGAATACTATTTATGATGTCGCTGTTATTGGTGCTGGCCCAGGTGGATATGTTGCTGCAATTAGAGCCTCACAACTGGGACTTAAAACCATCTGTATCGATGATTTTGAAGATGCTTCAGGTAAAGCCAGTTTGGGCGGTACTTGTTTAAATGTGGGGTGTATACCCTCTAAAGCCCTTCTCGAATCATCTGAAAACTATGAAAAAGCAATTCATAAATTTCATGAGCATGGTATTTCGGCAACTGATGTC
The DNA here is from genome assembly GCA_009886305.1 of Betaproteobacteria bacterium. Classification (GTDB taxonomy): domain Bacteria; phylum Pseudomonadota; class Gammaproteobacteria; order Burkholderiales; family Eutrophovitaceae; genus Eutrophovita. Next base: position 8,305 of record QXZO01000045.1, on the reverse strand, counting down.
AAGATAGACGTCTCAAAAATGCTAGCTCGCAAAGATGGAATTGTGAAGCAGTTCACTAATGGTATTTCGTTGTTATTTAAGAAAAATAAGATAAAGCAAATGCATGGTCGGGCAGAATTAGTCTCCTCTGCGGACGTGATACGGCTAAAAGTGACGGGAAATAATGAAGGAGTTGTCGAGGCTAAGCATGTCATAATCGCGACGGGCTCTAGTCCGCGTTCGATGGATTCAGTCCCAGTTGATAACGAATACATTTGTGACAATAAAGGCGCATTAATGTTTTCTGAAACACCCAAGCACCTGCTAGTTATTGGTGCCGGTGTCATTGGCTTAGAAATGGGTAGCGTTTGGAGGAGGCTGGGGGCGAAGGTTACCGTCTTGGAGGCGCTGCCAACGTTTTTGGCGGCGGTTGATGAAGCGGTTGCCAAGGAAGCTAAAAAAATCTTTACTAAAAGTGTCGGTTTAGATATTCATCTTGGGTGTGTTGTTCAAGAGGTGGCCAGAAAAGGCAAAAGTATTACGGTGACCTATACAGAGGCTGGCGACATAAAGACATTGGACTGTGACCGCATCGTGGTTGCCGTCGGAAGAGTACCTAACTCAGCTAATGTAGGTCTAGACAATGTGGGAGTGGCGGTTGACGAGCGTGGATTCATCACTGTAGATCATCATAACCGAACCAACATATCGAATATTTACGCTATTGGAGACGTTGTTCGGGGTCCAATGTTAGCGCATAAGTCTTCCGAGGAAGGGGTGGCGGTAGCTGAGACAATTGCGGGTCAATATGGGGACGTTAACTTGGATGCGATTCCTTGGGTCATTTATACCAGTCCCGAGATTGCTTGGGTGGGGCGAACGGAGCAAGATCTTAAGTCTGATGACGTTCCCTACAAGGTTGGTAAGTTCCCATTTGTAGCCAGTGGTCGCGCGCAAGCAATTGGGGACAGCGCAGGGTTTGTGAAGATGATTGCGCACGCAGAAACTGATCGCATTTTGGGAGTGCACATCATAGGGCCTTATGCGTCTGAATTAATCTCTGAAGCAGTGGTTGCGCTAGAGTTCGGTGCTACCTCAGAGGATATTGCTAGGATCGTACATGCACACCCTTCTCTTTCTGAGGCAATGCATGAAGCGGCTTTGGGGATTGAAAACAGGTACTTGAGTCTATAAGCAAGTTCTGATGACCAGTGTTTATCTCGGTTTATTAGTTCGTTGTGCTTAAAGCTTAGACACTTTCTGCTATGCCGCTAGGAGCTTCATGAGAGAGTCAATAGAATCCAGGGCTGCTGAATTAGGTTATGTGCTTGATGCAGCTCAGCTTCGGACTGTTAACCAATTAGCTCAATTGGCTGAAGAACTTGAGTCTACTCTTAATCGGCCTAGTATCTTAAAGCGTATTCTTTTTAAGAAAAATTTCCCGAAAGGTTTGTATATATGGGGCGGCGTTGGTCGTGGGAAAACATTCTTAATGGATCTTTTTTACGAGCAGATTAAATTTAGTAAGAAGAAACGTATTCATTTCCATCGTTTTATGCAGGAGGTGCATCACCGGCTAAAAGACTTGCAAGGCCATCAAAATCCACTTCAAACGATTGGGAAGGATATTGCATCAGAAACAGAATTATTGTGTTTGGACGAGTTTCATATCTCCGATATTGGTGATGCAATGATTATGAGGAACTTGCTCGAAGCGCTCTTTCGTGGGGATGTTGTCATCGTAACGACAGCTAATTGGGTGCCAGACAGGCTTTACGAACATGGTCTTCAGCGAGCACAATTTTTACCCACTATTGATTTAATCAAATCGAAGATGAGTGTAGTCAATCTCGATGCTGGCGAAGATTATCGCCTTACCTCGTTGGAGAAGGCGGGCGTTTATTTTCGTGGGGATCAAAACGAAGTAGAGCCGATGGTGATGAGTTTATTTAATTCTCTTACCAAGGAGCAGAAATGTGCCTACTCGATTGACTTACTGAACAGGTCAGTACCTACTAAAATGATCTCGGAGGAAGCGATATGGTTTGATTTTGATGCTATATGTGATGGGCCGAGAGGTAAAGACGATTACATTGAATTGGCAAAACGGTTTCAAACGGTTTTTATAAGCCGCGTTCCCAAGTTTGGTAAGGACAATGATAATGCACGAAGACGATTTACATGGTTGGTTGACGAGTTCTACGATAGACGGGTGAATATAGTGGTTGATTCTCAAGAGGGATTGACAGATTTGCTCTCGGATGCGCTTGGTTCTACGGAGAAAGATCGCACCGAATCACGGCTAATTGAGATGCAAACCTCCCGTTATCTCGGTGAGGCTCACCTACCTTAAAAAACATCAATCGAGGGCGTTTTAAGGTATCGAGGGGTCTATATTTCGCTTTTTGCTAAGAGAACAAAAACTATTGTAGAATTTCCGCAGTGCACAAAAACTAGACAAAATAAAACAGGAGATCGATATGACGCAATTTAAGGCATTCTTGATTGAGGAGGTAGAGGACGGGGTTACTAGCAGTTTTAAAACCATGGACACCGCAGATCTCGATTCAGGTGAGGTTCTTATAAAAACCGCCTATTCTTCAGTGAACTTTAAAGACGCGTTAGCCGCCACGGGCGCGGGAAAGATTATCCGCAGATTTCCATGTGTCGGGGGAATCGATTTGTCGGGTGTAGTGGTGGAATCATCCTCAGATGAATTTAAGGTAGGTCAAGAAGTCATCGCTACAAGTTATGACATAGGGGTTTCTCACCATGGGGGGTACGCCGAGTACTGCCGCGTACCTGCTAAGTGGGTCGTTCCGATGCCTAGTGGATTAGATCTCTTCAGTTCAATGGCGTTGGGCACAGCTGGATTTACGGCGGGTTTAGCAGTTGAGCGTATGGAACACAATGGACTAAATCCGAACGCTGGACCAGTAGTGGTTAACGGTGCGACAGGTGGGGTGGGGGGGATAGCTATAGATATACTCTCTGCATCTGGTTATGACGTCACCGCCATGACTGGAAAACCGGAACAAGCTGATTATTTAAAAAGTCTTGGAGCCAAGGAAATTCTAGACACCGCATCCCTTGATTTAGCAAAGATAAGACCATTGGGTCGGGAAACCTGGGCTGGTGCTGTTGATAATTTAGGAGGTGATGTCTTATCTTGGTTAGCCAGTACCGTTAAAGTCGGCGGAGCAATAGCTTCCATTGGATTGGCCGCAAGCTTTAAATTTAATACAACTGTCATGCCATATATTCTTCGCGGAGTGACGTTGGCCGGTATTGATTCCGTGAACGCTGAGATGGACGTCAGACGTAAAGTGTGGACTAGATTAGCTACTGATATGAAGCCGAAAAACCTGGATAAGATTGTTACTGCCGTCGCCTTTGATGACTTACCTGATACATTTCAATCGGTCATGCAAGCAAAAATGAGAGGACGTTCTGTTGTTAAGATTGCAGATTAATCATTGGCTAGCATTAGGGGGTGAGTCGTGTCGAAAAAGATCAATAAATTTCATAAATATTCTGTAGATAAAACTGACGAATTTTGGGCTGACCAGGCCAAGCTGATTTATTGGGATAAAGATTTTGATCAAGTGCTCGATTTCTCGCGTCCACCCTTTGCTAAGTGGTTTCTGAATGGAAAAACAAATCTCTGTTTCAATGCAATTGATCGTCATTTGAAAGATCGGGCAACGCAAAATGCGATCGTCTATGTGTCTACCGAGACTGGTGCAGAGCGTGCAATTAGTTATCAAGAGTTGCACGAGGAAGTGAACAGATTCGCAGCTCTATTGAAGAAGCAAAAAGTGGGTAAAGGTGACAGAGTTTTAATTTATATGCCCATGATTCCAGAGGCGGTCTACGCAATGCTCGCGTGCGTTCGTATCGGTGCTATTCATTCGGTAGTTTTCGGAGGCTTTGCATCCGCCAGTTTGGCGCAAAGGGTAGATGACTGTGAGCCGAAGGTCATGATAACCGCGGACGCTGGCATGAGGGGGGGTAAGATTATTCCTTATAAAGGTCTAGTAGACGAGGCATTAGAACTAGCGGAGAAACCGCCAGCTCATGTAATCTTGGTCAAACGAGGTTTAGTAGAAGAATTAGACTGGAACGAAGAGCGAGATATTGATTATCTCAAGGCAGTTAAGGCATTTGATGGTGAGACGGTCGACGTTGAGTGGCTCGAATCTAATGAGCCAAGCTATATTTTGTATACTTCCGGCACGACGGGTAAGCCAAAGGGCGTACAGAGGGACACAGGTGGACATGCAGTGGCTTTGGCTGCATCTATGAAGCATATTTACGATGTTCGAGCAGGGGAAACCATTTTCACAACTTCTGATATCGGTTGGGTAGTTGGTCACTCATATATCGTCTACGCTCCGCTTATTATGGGCATGACAACCATTTTGTACGAGGGCCTGCCAACGACACCTGATCCGGGTATTTGGTGGAGTCTTGTAGAAAAATATAATGTGAATGTGTTGTTCTCATCTCCGACCGCCATTCGGGTGTTAAAGAAACAAGATCAGAAATATATTGATAACTATAGCCTAGCTTCTTTGAAACACCTCTTTTTAGCTGGTGAACCCTTGGATGAATCGACGCATAGTTGGATAGCAAGTGCATTAAAAAAACCTGTACATGATCATTTTTGGCAAACCGAAACAGGTTGGCCTGTGTTGACGGCGATGCCTGGCGTTGAGAAAACACCTGTGAAATACGGAAGCCCATCTTTTCCTGCCTATGGATACAATCTTAAAATTTTAAGGGAGTCAGATGCGTGTGAGGCGGGCGCAAATGAAAAGGGTCTTGTGTCGATTATTCCACCACTTCCGCCGGGCTGTATGAGTACCGTTTGGGGTGACGACGAGAGATTTGTGAATACATATTTTTCAACGTTTGAATCGACGCTTGTTTATTCAACATTCGATTGGGGCATAAGGGATCAGGATGGGTACTATTTCATTTTAGGTCGAACGGATGACGTCATAAATGTAGCAGGGCATCGAATAGGAACGAGAGAGATTGAAGAAGCCATTCAGAATGATGGAAACGTAGCAGAGGTGGCAGTTGTAGGTGTTGAGGATTCTCTGAAAGGGCAAATGCCGATTGCATTTGTTGTGCGTAAAAGCCACGATGGAGACGACGTTTCCGAAAAAACTGACCTACACAAAAAACAAATTATGAAGCAGGTTGATCAATCCCTTGGCGCGATCGCCAGACCTAGGGCAGTTTATTTTGTTTCGATGTTACCTAAAACTCGCTCTGGTAAATTATTGAGGCGCAGCATACAGGCCATAGCAGAGAGTCGGGACCCGGGGGATCTGACAACTTTAGAGGATTTGGCCGCTATTGAAGAAATTATTAAAGTTTTTAAATCTTAGAGTTTTTCAGAAAAGAGAGCATTTGCGTTGTACAAGTTGATACATTTTCTGTTGTGGCTTAACGGGCTTTCTGTTGCAACATACCTCATGTTTTTCTTGGGAATCATTTATCTTGACTTGGCAGTCTTCCCACAATGGGAGGTGTTATCTCAGCCTCCTGAAGTCGTTTCAAGCGTGATTCAGTCTTCTTCAGATCAAAGTGGACTCAGGGATATGGCGCTTCTGCTTCACGAGCATTTGGCTGATCAAACTACAGTTGTGAATGAGATGATTGATTCAGTAATTTTCTGGGTACGACTTCATTTTCTATTATCTCTAAGTCTATTCAGTGGGAATTTATTATTGGTTTTTAGGTTGAGAAAAAATAATACATGACTGCCCACCTGGCAGGACTAAACGATAGTTGTCTCTTATTAGTCCTCATGACCCCGTTGTTTTTATAACTTTTTATTTGGTCTATACAGGCAGCTTAAAATAAGTGCCGAAGCTGCGACCCAAGTGAATAGTTGAAAGGCATTGAGATATCCCCCCATCAAAGATTGAATAGTGATTTCTTCACTAATTTTTGCTAATGATTCTACTGAAGTTGTATTCCATTGCAGAGCGTATCTCGGATCGCTAAGAAGTGGGTTCATTGGGTTAATGATCTGGCTAAGACCGGAATAGTTCTCAGCCGCGGATCTCATTAATATGAGGATACTCAAAGATAAGAAAAGACTACTGCCAAAGTTTCGCATCATGTTAAATAAGGCTGATCCTTGAACAGTTAGTTTGGTAGATAGTGTGGCAAATGCAAGTACCGTCATTGGTGTATAAGCTAAGCCGAACCCAAATCCTTGAACAAAATTAGTCCAGAAGACGTCTACTTCCGTCATGTTGATGTTGAGGTTAGACATCGCCCAGCCAGCCCAAATTTGGAGAGCCATACCGGTCATCAATGCTAATTTTGCATTGAATTTTGTAAACTGGACAACAATAAAAAAGCTGGCTAGGTTTCCGAAGCCTCGAGCTGATAATAGGATACCCGCAGTAGCGTCTGGATATCCACGCAAATCTTGAAGAAGCATAGGGAATAATGTTATCGGAGTGAAACTGAGTGCTCCCATCAGAAGCATGGTTATTAATCCAAGTGCAAAATTCCAATTAGTGAAGATGCCGCGTTCGAATAAAGGACTTTTTGAATAAAGAGTGCTTCCAATAAAAAATAAAGCGGCGACGAGACATATGAATAGTGCAGCAGAAATTTCAAACGATTCGAACCAGTCTAGTCTGTGGCCCCTATCGAGTAATAATTGGGCGGAGCCTATGGCTATAGCAAGACTGAGAAAGCCCGTCCAACCTAGTTTGCCGGAGGTTCCTTTTTGTTGATCGCCAAGTGCGAAAACCGCAATAATGATTGCTAATGTTGAAATTGGAGCTAGAAAAAGAAACGTCCATCTCCAACCTAATGCTTCCCCTACAAACCCCCCAAGGATCGGTCCCAGTACCGGTCCCATAGTGCCACCGATACCCCACAGCATGAGAGCCACTGCATGCTGTTTTTTAGGGAATGTCGCAAGGAGCATCCCTTGACCCAACGGCATTAATGGAGCACCGAATACACCTTGAGCGGCTCTTGCTATCAATAGGGTTTCCAAATTAGTGGCCAACCCACACGCGATAGACGTAAAGGTAAAACCAATTAAAGTGCCAACCATAAGGCGACGCCATCCTAGCCAACCGGCAAGCCATCCAGTAATTGGCATTGTTACGGCCGATCCAACAAGGAAGAGGGTCATTGTCCAAGACGCTTGATCTTGATTGACAGATAACGCGCCCTGAATATGGGGTAGTACAATCGTAGCGGAGGTAATTGCAATTCCGTACATTAGCGTCACTATTTGCACATTGATTAGTAAAAGCCAGCGTCGTGCCGGCAAGATACTTGAATCATCTGTAATAGTCTGGGCTTTCATGTTGTTAGAGCCGTTATACAAATTGTACGAACGGCAGATTGTATTGGATAGAGGCTCAGGACTATAGCAATAAAAACTAGATGACAAACGGGATCGGCCGAATACACCATTCGTAAATTTTGTTTATTCGCCGAAAGTGCGCAAAAGGAAAGTGCCTAAAAAATAAAGTTTATTTACTTTATTTAAGATAGGTAAGGTATTGTTCCTGCGTGATTTTGTTTCTAATTGATAGTTTGTGTACGTTCGTGAAAGAAGGTATACTCTCGTTCCCTTGCTCCACTAAAACCGCATTTTTAGGGGGCTTCCACGGCGCTATAAAAAGTGCCGACCAACCATAAGGAGAAAAGTTAATGCGGCATTACGAAATAGTATTTATTGTTCACCCTGATCAAAGCGAGCAGGTTCCTGCCATGATCGAGCGGTATAGAAATCAAGTTACAGCCGGCCAGGGGGTTGTCCACCGACAAGAGGATTGGGGGCGTAGACAACTTGCTTACCCTATCCAAAAAATTCACAAAGCACATTACGTTCTCATGAATGTGGAATGTGATCAGGAGGTTCTGAAAGAGCTTGAATTAGGCTTCAAATTTAATGATGCTGTACTTCGTCATCTGACGGTATCGATGAAGGCGGCTGTCACTGAGGCCTCTTTCATGATGAAGGATGATAAAGCAAAACAGATTGTAGGGCGCCCAGCTCCAACTCCTGAGGATAAACCATCAGCGGCGACAGCTTCAACTCCTGAGGTAGTAAAAGCCTCAGCAGAAGTAAAGGTAGAGTTAGGTACCGAAGCCAAAGAGGCTAAAGAGGAAGTGTAGGCAAGGTTTTGTGTCGACGAATAGCACCAAATTATTCGCGATCATTTCCGTCAGAGAGGTTTTGCGTTATTCGCCGTCTGGTATTCCTATACTCAAATTTTCGATAGAGCATAGTAGCGAGCAGACGGAAGAGCAAAGCCAAAGAAGGGTTATG
>QXZO01000044.1:8023-9683 GCA_009886305.1 Betaproteobacteria bacterium | reverse complement strand
TTCTACGACTCACAAGCAGGTTTATATCTACGGTATGCTTGATACGTCCAAAACTGAAATTGCGCGTAATTTTGGCTTTTCTTGGGGTATGGGTGGTTGGTTACTGTTTAACTTCTTAGCGAAAATTGGTCCGGATGCCGAGGATAAGTTACGTCGGCGTGTTGTAAACGAATTAAAAACGACTTTCGCAAGTAATTATTCCCATGAAGTCTCTTTGGCCGGAGCATTACAGTTGGACGCAATTAAGGCCTACACCAAAAAGTCTACTGGAGCGAAATATTTAATGAACCCAAACAGCGGGATTTGAGTTTTATTGGTGTATCGCACGTTACTGGTTAATTTAATTTAGGTTGATGATTCTGTATGGATCTGCGTATTTTTTCCTACTTGCCTAATCCGAGAATATGGAAGGCCACCATTGCAGCTAGGCTATGTAGCATTAAAATTGAGGTGGTAGGGGCTCATCACAAAGATTTGTCGCGCTGGCTGTGGGATTTTGAGGCGCACCTGATGACCGAACAGGACCGCGAAGACTTCGCTCCGTATGCACGAACATCTCGTCTGGGCTTTGGGGGTGATGCCTTATATAAAACCGATAGTTTTCTTGATGCGAATCCATTTGGAACTGTGCCGGCAGCCTTTAGCCCTGACGGGTCTATAGGGATATTTGAGTCAAATAGTATTATGCGGACTGTCGCAAGACTTGGTTCGAATACATGCGCGCTTTACGGAGATGATGCTTATTCTGCATCTCGCATTGATAGTTTTCTTGATGCAAGTTTAGTTTTTGCTCGTGACTCACAGCTCTATTTGTTGTCCCTTTTGGCTGGGAATGTCCAATGTAATTTACATGATTCGGCAAAGCAGGCTTTACATACTTATTTGAGTGGGCTTGATCGTGCGCTGTCACCTGAACGATCTTATTTGGTGGGAGATACTTTAAGTCTTGCCGACATATGCGTAGTAGCTGAGCTTGCACTATTTATGCGTGAGCTTGATTATGAGCAGGTGCTCAGTGACGCCAATCTCAGGCTAATATATGGTTCTGAAATTAATGAACGTTATCCGCTTATTATTAACCATTTTCATAACCTATGTGAGCATGAAGCGTTTGCCCCTGACGTTAAACCGTATATAGAAAAATTATTAGTACGGTAACTGAAAAATCTGTCTTTTTGAGCAAGTGCGGAATCTTTTTGTAGCAAAAATACATCCGCGTCTGGATAGGAACTTTACGCATTTAAAATTCTCGTACAAAGTCAGTTATTTTGCTCAGTAATAAAGGAATTGGAGCGCAGTGGTACATGAAATAACAATAAAATGTAGAGTTTTAAAATTAACGCTGTTTTGTGTCTGCTTATTTTCGTGGTCAGCTTCCCACGCTGACTACTACTATAGGGTATCGACTGATGCGGAGTTGAAAAAACTACACGTTAATTTATGTTTTCAGGGTAAGGCACCGACAGAGCTTGTAGCTGAATCTTTGGACGCTTCCGTTGCTTTGGTGGGCGCATGGTATGAGTCCGGTGATGCGATCAATATTTCGGGGGTTATACCCACTGACCAAGTAGTCAGCGGTGCTTGCATTAAGTATCAAGTAGATATTTCCAGAGGAGTTCAAAGGCACGATATGACTGGCCCTAAGGTCTACAGATCATCG
>QXZO01000044.1:0-8013 GCA_009886305.1 Betaproteobacteria bacterium | reverse complement strand
ATGGACTCTGGTTTTGGCGGCCAGAGGTGTTTGAAACAAACCGACAAGTTTTTGTCGAATTCGATTTGCCTGAAAATTATATTGTTGCAACCTCCTGGAGCGAGACTCGTAAGGAATATGTTTTCGAAGTACCTAAAACACCTCATGACTGGCCATCTTGGATTGTATTGGGACAATTTTTCAAAAAAGAGGTGACCGTTGGTGGTGCCCAACTCAACATTTCGGTCTTGAATGGTTCGCCCGATCCAGACAAAGGTGCGTTAGCTGATTGGATCGAACTAGAAGCTTCTCATGTCGACAAGGCGATCGGGCCGATACCATACAAAAACGTCCATATTTTTATTTTTCCTAATGCGCGTGCAAGGCAACCCGTGCCTGTTGCTTATGTCACGCGTGGAGGTGGTCCTACTCTTCATATGATGATTAACCAGCGAAGATCTATAGACGAGTTTTATGATGATTGGACTGCAACGCACGAACTGTCTCACATTTTTCTTCCTTTCATTGAGCCAGAGGACGCATGGTTTTATGAGGGCTTTGCAAGTTATTACCAATATGTTGTTCGCGCTCGCGTGGGAGCTATTAGTAAAGCTGAGGCCTGGTCAAAACTGATATATGGATTTCGTAGGGGTAGTCGAGAAGCCGAGGCTAGAGAGTTAACTTTATTGGAGGCAACCGAAAAAATGTATGCCGGCGAGCCGTTTATGCAAGTTTATTGGGCGGGTGCTGCTTTAATGTTGGCCGCTGACGTACAGATTAGGACGAGAGAAGATAATAATGGGACTTGGTCGCTTGACCGCGTTGTTCGTGAGTTCAATGCTTGTTGTATGGACAGGACTAGGGCTTGGACCGCGAAGGAGGTTCTGTCCAAGTTCGACGAGATATATGGCAGCCCCGTTTTTATTCCTTTAATGCTGCGATACGCGACCTCAAATGATTTCCCTGACTTAACCAATACGTTCAGTTTTTTGGGTTTAAAAGTTAGTGGAAGCGAAGTCACGTTTTTAGACGGGATTAAAAAACGGGCTCTGAGGGACCAAATTATGTCTGCTGCTGAGTGATGGGCGACTTCGAGTATTGATTATAAATAGGCTTGAAACGATTTGTGATTGCATTGCTTCTCATACATAACTCAACATTATCGATGTGTTAACTTTAATGTTCGGTATTTTGCGTGGGAATTGCATTTATCAAAAAATGAAAATAATTTTCTATTTATGTTTAGTTTTGCCGCGTCTAGCCCTCGCTGAATCAAACAATCCGTCTGTTCACTATGAAGTAAAAGTTGGAGACGACCTGCAAAGCTTAGAAGTCTCAATATGTTTTGATCATAAGCTTCCTCCAGCTTTATTCGCAAATGATGGTTCGAGTACTTTCGTGAGTAATGTGCGATTTAATACTGGGAAGGTACTTGAGTTTGAACTTGATAGAGTAAACATTCCTGCTGCAGAGACAGGCCGTTGTATCTTTTATGATGTTCTATTAATTCCAAGGTATCGCGGAGAGCAGCGTGGTGGTGCTGAAACACGATTAATTGACGGACGAGAGATGCTCACCTCAATTGGGGATTGGTTATTGAGGCCGAGTTCAAAGACTGATTACGCAGAATTCGATATAAATTTTATTCTGCCCAATGGCGTTTATGTATCAGCACCTTGGAGCCGGCTTGATAAAGCCAGGTTCATTGGCGTCAATACTGCCATCGAATGGGAAGGCATTGTTGCTTTCTCTAGCCAGGTTCCTGATACCGTTGATGTTAACGGTAGCATTTTTGAAGTCAGTATTTTAGGCGAATTTCAGCGCGCGACTGCAGCCGATATGAGCCATTGGGTCAGGCAATCTGCGGAGGGTGTTTCAGCGTTGATGGGATTTTTTCCGAGAACTAAAGTGCAGGTAATTATAAGTCCTAGTGATCGGACTAAAACTATCGTTCCATGGGCTTACATTACCAGGGGCGGCGGCGCGGGAATTCATCTTTTTGTGAAGCGTGACGCCAACCTAGAACAGCTTTTGTGGGATTTCAGTCTTCCACATGAGATGTCGCACTTTATGTTCCCCCATATTGATTCCGGTGACTATTGGATTATTGAAGGATTGCCTACGTACCTGCAGCACCTTTCTATGGTTAAGAGCGGCGCAATAACTGCTCAGGAGTCTTGGTCGAGACTTTATCGGGGTTTCGCCTCGGGGAAACATACGGGGAGAGGTTATACAGTAGCCGAGTCAATGCGGCGACTCGCTAGGAGGGGGACTTACCTTCGTGTCTACTGGGGCGGTGCAGCCTATTTTTTTCAAAGAGATGTAGATTTAAGGGTTCAGTCTCAGGGTGCGGTGACTTTGTTAGATGTTTTGTTGAAATATCATGAGTGTTGTTATGATGAATTTCGAAGCATCTCCGGTGACAAATTGTTGTCTGACCTTGACGTATTATTTGAGACCGATTTATTTGTGCGTCGTAAATTGGTTGAAATTGAGATTGAAGAGTTTCCAGATTTTAAAGCGACATTCGAAGCGCTTGGCATACAATTTTTGGGAGCTAAGCCGGTTTTTGATGAAGGCGCTGCAAATGGGATAGCCGCTCAAATTATGAATCCTGTAGGATTCGATCGTTAAATTTAGATAGCAGTGACTTAAATATATGACTAATTTGGATGTTTGTTTCTTGCCTGCACACAAAATGCTTGAAATGGTTGCTCAAGGAGATATCTCAGCTCTAGAGTTGCTGGATTGCCATTTAGATCAAATAGCTAAATTAAACGGAAAAATTAATGCGATTGTCACGTTGGATGAGGATCAGGCCAGAAGCACTGCTCGACATATTGATCAATGCCTTAGGAAAAAACATCCCATAGGGATATTAGAGGCTTTGCCTATTGCTCACAAGGATCTAACTGTTACCGCAGGTATGAGAACTACATTTGGGTCTCCTATTTTTGAGGATTTCATTCCAGACCAAAATGCTTTGATCGTAGATCGGTTGCAACAATCTGGAGCAGTGACTATTGGTAAGACCAATACCCCTGAGTTTGGGGCGGGTAGCCAAACTTTTAACAAGATTTTTGGTGCTACTCGAAATCCGTATGATCTGGATAAAACTTGTGGAGGTTCAAGTGGCGGGGCAGCGGCGGCGCTCGCCGCTGGCCTCATACCAATTGCTGATGGTTCAGACTTGGGAGGATCTCTTAGAAATCCAGCCAGTTTTTGTAATGTTGTTGGACTCAGGCCCTCAACGGGTCGCGTTCCAACTTGGCCAAATCCTGCAGCTTGGTTTCCATTATCAGTTTTGGGACCAATGGCTAGAACAGTGACTGACATCTCTTTAATGTTGTCTGCCATTGCGGGTCCAGATAGACGCTGTCCCCTGTCAATAATGGAGAATCCAAGTATTTTTCAGCAGAGTTTACAGAGAGATTTTAAAGGAGTGCGGGTGGCGTGGAGTCGGACGCTTGGCGGTTTGCCTGTAGATAATGAGGTTCTTACAGTCATTGACGGTGCGGCACGTAGTCTTGAAGATCTCGGGTGTATTGTGGAGGAAGTTGATCCTGACCTGAAAGAAGCAGACGAGGTTTTCCACGTCATGAGGGCTTGGCATATGGAGTCATCGCTTGGCGATTTATTGAAAAAGCACCCATCTCGATTTAAAGATACCTTAGTTTGGAATATTGAACAGGGGAAGTCGCTTAAAGGATCCGATCTGGGTCGAGCGGAGCGACTTAGAACAGCACTCTTTGATCGGTTCAATCGATTTATGGATACGTATGAGTTTATAATTTGCCCAGTGACGCAGGTCTTACCATTTGATATTAACCTTCCTTACGTCAAAGAAATTAACGGAAGCACTTTGTCAAACTATCTTGAGTGGATGAAATCGTGTTTTCGAATTAGTGTTACCGGCCACCCTGCGCTTTCGGTTCCAGCTGGGTTTTCTTCTGCTGGATTGCCCGTCGGGTTGCAGATTGTTGGTCGTTTTAGAGATGAATTTGGCTTGTTGCAATTCGGGCATGCTTTTGAACAGTTAAATGAGGTTTGGAAAACTCGTCCTCAATTCTAAGGGAGTAAGTGGTGATTTTTAATTACGCGTATTGGAAGCTAAAAACTTCAATAATGTTTGTAATAGTTTCTTTGGTAGTACCAATTTCTGATGCTAATGCGAATGATCGAGTTTTCATTGACGATCTAGAGGGAATATGGTTTGAAAGGAGCTACCTTGATATCTTGAGGGAGACAAAACAGCCTCACGAGGCTGAGAAAAAGTCTAAGCCGGTATTGATCGCAATAAAGAAAGAAGGGCGTGTTTTTCCCTACTTTGCGACGGACATGGTGAAGGCGACATTGATGATTGTATTTGATGTTGAACCAGGAGAAGACCCAGACACTTATCGGTTGGTTTTAGGAGAGAGGAATGTGCCAACCTCTGCAGAGGATGTTGTTTATGTATGGTTTAAGGGACAAAAATCTGCAGACGGTCAATTTCGACAATTACAGATACAAGAGCCTCTCATAATGGACGGTCAGTGGGCCTATTATGAGCGTGTGGGTAAGGAGTTAGGACCAATCATCAATAACATCGTATTGAGCGGTGAGTATTTCGATAAGGGCGGCAATGAATGGGTCTTTACCGATGAGGGTAAGGCAACATTCCCCAATGAAAGTGCATTCTATTATGAGGTGTCCTTGATACGGGATGGTGCGACTTGCGACTATATCGAAGCTGAGGACCTGCAATCATCAACCGGTATAGCTTACTATGGCTTCAGTTGGACTGATTCTGGAACTGTTGAGATTTTTAACGCTAATTTAGAAGCCGAGCGGGTAGTGTGTCAGCCTGAGCCATTCGCAGAATTAACGCCAATGTAGGGTTATGCTAAGTTATATTTTGAGCGCTCTGCAGTTTTTGAGGATGATTTATGAATGATATCGACGTAAAAAATACTCGAGGTCGTGTCGATACGGTTCAACAATGCCTTGAAGATATAAAGGTAATTCTCGAAAATCATCAAAATATTGAGGTAGATAGTCGTCAAGAGCAAAGCCTGATTGAGCTACAAGAGCGATTAGATTCAATGCACCCAGCTGATATCGCGGCAATGTTGGAGCAATTACCTCTCGATGAACGGTTGGTTGTTTGGAAGTTCATTCCATCGGATGTGGATGGGGATGTTTTACTTGAGGTGTCAGACGCGGTTAGAGAAACGCTTATAGCCGACATGGACACTCAAGAGCTTGTCGCGGCAACAGAGCAATTGGATGCTGACGAAATTGCCGATCTTGCGCCAGACTTGCCAGAGGAGGTTATTGCCGACGTATTTAGCTCCTTGTCGGAGGAAGAGCGACTGCAGTTAAAAGCAGCATTGTCTTATCCAGAGGATACGGTAGGGGCGTTAATGGATTTTGAGATGGTTACCGTTCGAGAGGATGTTGCGCTCGATGTGGTGCTTAGATATCTGAGACGACTCGAGAGGTTACCACCAAATACCGATAAGCTATTTGTAGTCGATCGTCGAGAAGTCTTAAAAGGTGCGTTGTCTGTAAGTGATTTGATTGTAGCTGCGCCCGAGACGAAGGTTTGTGATGTTATGTCGACTGATATCGTGACTTTTAACCCGGATAGAGATGCCGAGAGCGCGGCGCATGCTTTTGAGCGATATGATTTGGTCTCTGCTCCCGTAGTTGATGCCTACAGTCGTATTGTTGGAAGGATGACGATTACAGATATTGTCGATTATATAAGAGAGGATGCGGAGCAGGAGTCTTTGGGTAAAGTCGGTTTGCGAGATGAAGATTTATTCTCATCTGTGTGGAAGAGTGCAAAGAATAGGTGGCTTTGGCTCGCGGTCAATTTAGGGACCGCTTTCTTTGCGTCCCGTGTTATTGGATTATTTGAAGATTCAATAGAGAAACTGGTCGCTTTGGCTGCCTTAATGCCGATCGTTGCCGCAATAGCCGGAAACTCTGGTAATCAAACTGTCGCGCTTATTGTTCGAGCCCTTGCTTTTGAGGAGATTAATAGAAGTAATGCTAGAGGACTTTTACGTAAGGAATTATCGATTGCATTAGTGAACGGCATTTTATGGGGTTCAGTTGCTGGTATTTTCGCGTGGTTACTTTACGGAAATGTGTCGCTCGGATTTGTCATGTTAGGAGCGATGTTACTCAATTTAATTGTGGGTGCTGGAGTGGGGATGCTAGTCCCATTATTTTTACAGAAAATGGGAAGAGATCCGGCTATAGGTTCCTCCGTTTTATTAACATTCAGCACCGATAGTATGGGATTTTTAATATTTCTTGGTCTAGCGACCGTCTTCCTTGTGTGATCCATTATTAAAATTTTTTTAACAGGTTTCCGACTAGTAATATGAGAAAACATATATTTACAACCGACATTTGCTCATCAGAAATAACATCGAGAACGTTGTTCGAATCTCGACGGCGTTGGATCCAAGGAAGCGTCGCATCCTTGGCTGCATTAGCAATTCCAGAGGGCGGTGTGGAATCCCGAGATGTTTCCAAATTTCCTGTACCAATAGACGCAAATAAAAGTAAATTTTCAAGTGACGAGGAGCAAACAAGCTACTCGGACGTTACTCGATATAATAATTTTTATGAATTTGGTACGGGTAAGGAGGACCCGTTTGAGCAGGCTTATCGATTGAAAACGGATGCGTGGAAAATACAAGTGATCGGTGAGGTGAGTCGACCAAAAACGTTCGACATGGATGACGTTTTACGCTTGGCGCCCATAGAGGAGCGAATTTATAGGCTGCGATGCGTAGAGGCTTGGTCAATGGTGATTCCGTGGCTTGGTTTCCCTTTGTCAAAATTGCTAAATGCGGTACAACCGACAGGAAATGCCCGTTTTGTCCAATTTGTTTCTTTATATGATGAGGAACAAATGCCTGGACAAAAAAGTCCAGTACTTGACTGGCCCTACACAGAGGGATTGCGTATCGATGAGGCCATGAACCCACTTACGCTTTTGACTGTGGGTTTGTATGGAGAGGTCTTACCCAATCAAAATGGAGCGCCAGTTAGAATTGTTGTGCCATGGAAATACGGATTTAAGAGCGCGAAATCAATCGTTACTATCAGAGTGACGGAAAAGCAACCAAGTTCCTCATGGAACCTAGCTAATCCGAAAGAATATGGATTTTATTCAAACGTGAATCCAAATGTCTCGCATCCCAGGTGGAGTCAAAGAAGAGAGAGGCGTATCGGGGATTTTCTTAAACGGGACACATTGATGTTTAATGGATATTCTGAATGGGTGGAGAGTCTTTATCGGAACTTAGATCTCACTAAACATTTTTAACGTACTTAGTTTATGACGTACTCAGCTCGTGCGCCGAGATCCTCTGGTAAAAAAAATCGTTTTAAGATTCCGTTGATTTGGTTGGGCGGTTTACTGCCGCTAGGCATTTTGGTTCTGCGTGCGATCACGGATGAGTTAACCGCAAATCCGATTGAGTTCATTTCACAATTCACTGGATGGTGGACGCTCTTCTTTTTGATGCTGACACTGTCCGTAACGCCCATTCGACTGGTTTTTAATATGCCTTTTGTTTTTCCTTTTAGAAGAACTTTAGGTCTTATTACTTTTTTCTATTCCCTAGTCCATTTCATGACTTGGCTGGTTTTGGATCAGTATTTCGATTGGACAGAGATTTTGTTAGACCTCACAGATCGTCCTTTTATCTATTTTGGCTTTACCGCATTTGTGGGACTCTTAATATTGGCTATAACGTCAATAAGTCGCATCAAGTTGATGATGGGATCAATGCGATGGAGGTGTTTACATAGGGGGGTTTATCTTATCGCTATTTTAGGGGTAATCTACTTTTTTATACTGGTTAAACGTGACATAACGGAGCCGTTAATATTCGCCACCTCGTTATTCTTTTTGTTAGGCTATCGGTTGTTTATATTCAGCAGAAAAAAATGAGAATTATGGGGCCGTAAACTGGCCAATATTTATGTAAATTAAACACTTAGGAGAGCCATTTATGAATAACGTAC
>QXZO01000043.1:13426-23882 GCA_009886305.1 Betaproteobacteria bacterium | reverse complement strand
TGAGGCTGGTAGGGGGCCATTAGCGGGCGAAGTCTACGCGGCGGCCGTAATTTTGAACCCGAAGGCACCTATAGAAGGTTTGAAGGACTCAAAAAAATTATCCGCACAACGTCGATCACACTTGTCACTAGAAATCAAGACGAGAGCGTTAGCATGGTCGGTATCATTTGCTACAGTCGAAGAGATTGATGGGCTAAATATTTTAAACGCTACATTATTGGCGATGAGGCGTGCGGTAGAAGGCCTCAACGTAGCGCCTGAAATCGTATTGGTTGATGGAAATAGAGCGCCAGTATTGAAGGGCCTAGAAGTTCATACAATTATCAAGGGAGATCAAAAAGAATCATGTATTTCTGCGGCCTCGATTATTGCGAAAGTAGCGCGAGATGAAAGGCTTATGGCCTTAGATAAAAGGTATCCGGAATGGGGTTTTAGGAGCCATAAAGGCTATGGAACTAAGGCTCATGTCGAGGCCATTAAAATCTATGGAATTACTCCGTTCCACAGAAAAAGTTTTCAGCCTGTTAAGTCAATGAAGATTGCTTAAATATTTTTTTAAAAGGCCTGCCGCTTTAGTTTTGCTCTCTGCATGATTACGGTCGCTAGCTCCTCAATAGACCTGGATGTGGTGTCTAAATAATCGACATTTTCTTGTTTCATTAGCGCCTCTGATAAACGTACCTCGCTCTCGCAATTTCTTAGGGATGCGTATTCACTGTCCGGTCGCCGTTCATTTCGTATCCTGACTAAACGATCGGGTCGGATTGTCAACCCGAATAATTTATGTCTAAAGGCGTCAAGAGTGCTAGGTAGCGCTAGACGTTCAAAGTCCTCAGGAATTAGAGGGAAATTTGCAGCCTTAATACCGAATTGCATGCCTAGATAAAGGCACGTTGGTGTTTTTCCACAGCGAGAAACACCGATTAATATGACGTCAGCTTCTTGCATGTCTTTTATTGTTTGCCCATCGTCATATGCGAGTGCGAAATTTACAGCATCCATTCGCTTCAAATACCCCGAACCTCGGTTGCTGTGGGAGCGTCCAACTGAGTGATTTGACTTGAGTTTTAGCTCGGCTTCCATAGGAGCAATGAATACTTGGAAACAATCAATATAGAGTGCATTTGCTTTTTTAACGATTGAGGATAATTTTGAATTGACGAGTGTGCTGAAGATTAACGGTCTATTTTCGTCTGATTCACAAGCATGATTGATTTGTTTGACCGCCTCATTAGCTTTAGCTGGTGTGTCAATAAAGGGCATCGTAGCCTCTATAAATTTTACTTCTTCAAATTGAGTCAGCAGACTGTGGCCCAGCATCTCTGCAGTAATGCCAGTTCGGTCGGAAATATAAAAGGCAGATCGAGTGTTTGTGTTCATTTTGTGCATTGGTGTGCTGCAATATACTGCGTGGTTGAGGTAAAATAATGGACATTAGTGTATCAATAATTTGCGAGACAAAATGAGCATATCAGATAAAAACAGTTCACCCTATGTGATTCCCTTTCATTTATTACGTAATACAGACGTCGAAGAGGTTGGTGGCAAGAACGCCTCACTAGGTGAGATGATTTCACAGCTATCAAATGTTGGAGTGTCGGTGCCGGGAGGCTTTGCCACAACTTCTACTGCCTTTAGAGATTACTTAGAGGAGTCGGGTTTAACCAAAAAAATTAATGAAAAGCTGTCTGGGCTAGATATTGAGGATTTGAGTGCTCTTTCATCTGCGGGTGAGCAAATTAGGCAGTGGATTGTCGATGCTCCGTTAACGCCACGTTTAAAATCTGAAATTGAGACGGCTTATCGAGAATTAACGGCTTTAGAGGGGGAGAACGTCTCTTTCGCTGTACGTTCTTCAGCGACCGCAGAGGACTTGCCCGATGCATCTTTTGCTGGGCAACAAGAGAGCTACCTAAATATTCGCGGCTTAGAAAACGTCTTGGAAGCAATTAAGCACGTATTCGCGTCTTTATATAACGATAGAGCAATCTCTTATAGAGTCCATAAGGGGTTTGAGCACTCGAATGTAGCTTTGTCTGCTGGAATCCAGCGCATGGTTCGGTCGGACTCGGGTTCTAGCGGAGTGATGTTTACTTTGGATACTGAATCCGGTTTTGACAAGGTCGTCTTTATTACCTCTGCATATGGTTTGGGGGAGACGGTTGTGCAGGGTCAGGTGAATCCCGACGAGTTTTATGTATATAAGCCAGGAGTCGAGCGAGGGATGCCGGCGATTTTGCGTAGAAATTTGGGTAGTAAAGCATTGCGTATGGAATTTTCTGATAGTCAGGCTGCGGGTAAATCAACTGTGACCAATTCAGTTTCGGCTGAAGAAGCGAGCCAGTTCTCAATCAATGATGCGGAGGTCAATGAATTAGCCGTGCAGGCCATTAAGATCGAAAAGCATTATGGTCGACCAATGGACATAGAGTGGGGTAAAGACGGTGAGGACGGTAAGTTATATATTTTGCAAGCTAGGCCTGAGACTGTCAGGGCGCAGGAGGGAGAGTCTACGACCCAAGAGCGATTTAAATTAAATAACCGAGGCAAAGTATTGGTTGAAGGCCGAGCTATCGGTTCAAAAATTGGCTCAGGGGTAGTTCGTCTGGTCAAGGATGCGAGCGAAATGCATCGTGTGCTTGAAGGTGATGTATTGGTCACCGATATGACGGATCCGGACTGGGAGCCCGTTATGAAAAAGGCTTCTGCAATAGTAACTAATAGAGGTGGCAGGACGTGTCATGCCGCGATTATTGCTAGAGAACTAGGCATTCCGGCAGTGGTTGGAACAGCGACAGCCACGCAAGTGGTCTCCGAGGGAGATCACGTTACTGTTTCTTGCGCGGAAGGTGATTCTGGCTTCGTATATGAGGGAATTTTAGACGTAGAGATCTTAAAAATTCAGCTAGATAAGCTGCCAGAAATACCCGTTAAAGTATCTATGAATGTCGGAAACCCCGAGTTAGCCTTTGATTTTCAACGCTTACCCAACGCGGGAATAGGGTTGGCAAGATTAGAATTCATTATCGCCCGTATGATCGGGATTCATCCAAAAGCGGCGATTGATTTTGACCAACTTCCAGAAGATGTGAAGGAATTAGTTTCAACAAGGTCATCAGGCTACGATAGTCCAGTTGATTTTTATGTCGAGAAACTCAAAGAAGGCATTTCGACGTTAGGCGCAGCATTTTTTCCTAAGCCGGTAATCGTGCGTTTATCCGATTTTAAATCAAATGAGTATTCAAGTCTCGTTGGTGGACAGCTCTATGAGCCAAATGAGGAAAACCCAATGCTCGGATTCCGAGGAGCGTCGCGGTATATCTCTGATAGCTTTAGAGATTGTTTCGAGTTTGAGTGTCGAGCTTTAAAAACAGTGCGTGATGAAATGGGGTTGACCAATATAGAAATCATGGTGCCATTCGTTCGAACTCTTGGTGAAGCAGAACAGGTAGTTGATTTGCTCGCGTCCTATGGGCTTAAGAGGGGCGATAATGGATTACGCATAATTATGATGTGCGAATTGCCCACTAACGCGATACTGGCTGACGAATTTCTAGAGTTCTTTGATGGATTTTCTATCGGCTCAAACGATATGACGCAACTTACTCTGGGTTTGGATAGGGATTCGGGCATTGTTGCTGGTCAATTTGATGAAAGAGATCCAGCCGTTAAGCGGATGCTGCATCTTGCTATTGATGCATGTCGGAAACAAGGTAAATACGTCGGAATCTGCGGTCAAGGTCCGTCAGATCATCCGGACTTCGCGGAGTGGTTGGTTGGTGAGGGTATTAATGCGATCTCGTTAAACCCTGATACGGTTGTTGATACATGGATCTACCTGGGTAAGCATCTAAAAGCAGAAAAGGCTGCTTAGCCTTTATGAGATAAGTAATATTTCAAACGGTGTAAGTTTGGAATCTTTGCGTATCATGTGGCTAGCCGATGTTACAATCGGGAATGAATAACCCTATGATGAAATTCACGTGGAATGACTAAATATATTTTTGTTACAGGCGGTGTCGTATCATCTTTAGGTAAAGGCATCGCGTCCGCGTCCTTAGCAGCGATCCTCGAGTCTCGAGGTATCCAGTTGACCATGCTAAAACTTGATCCCTACATCAATGTGGATCCGGGAACTATGAGTCCTTTTCAGCACGGCGAAGTATTCGTGACTTATGATGGCGCAGAGACCGATTTAGATTTGGGGCACTATGAGCGCTTTGTTGATGTGCGCATGGGTAAGCGTAATAATTTTACGACTGGTCAAGTATATGAATCTGTTATTCGTAAAGAGCGAAGAGGTGATTATCTAGGAGGTACTGTACAAGTTATTCCGCACATTACAGATGAAATAAAAAATCAAATTGTAAAGGGCGCCGATGGTGCAGATGTCGCATTGGTGGAGATTGGGGGTACGGTTGGTGATATAGAGTCTCTCCCCTTTTTGGAGGCAGTTCGACAGATGAGTCTCGAGGTCGGCCGAGAAAATGCGTGTTTTGTGCATTTGACTTTAGTGCCATATATTCCGTCTGCAGGAGAAATTAAGACTAAACCCACACAACATTCAGTCAAAGAATTACGTGAAATTGGTATTCAACCAGACGTGATTTTATGCCGCTCTGAGCAGGAAGTGCCTGAAAATGAGCGACGAAAAATTGCTCTATTTACGAATGTACCAGTCGATGCGGTAATTTCTGCGGTTGACGTTGACAGTATTTATAAAATCCCCTCTTTTTTGCATAACCAGCAATTGGACGAGATTGTTTTAACAAAACTCCAACTTGAAGCACCGGCGGCGGACTTAGGGGAATGGGATAGCTTAATTTATAAGTTAGAAAATCCAAGTGGCAACGTAAAAATTGCTTTGGTTGGTAAATATGTGGACTTAACTGAATCCTACAAGTCTTTATCTGAGGCATTGATTCACGCGGGTATTCATTGTGATGCGAAGATTAATATTACGTATATTGATTCGGAGGAGATAGAAGAAAACGGCGTAGGAGTATTGCATGATATGAATGCGATACTGGTTCCTGGCGGATTTGGGACGCGTGGCGTGGAAGGAAAGATACAGGCTATCAGGTATGCGCGGGAAAATAATGTTCCCTATTTGGGGATTTGTTTGGGGATGCAGTTGGCAGTTATTGAGTTTGCCCGCCATGCGATTGGGTGGACAGACGCGCACAGTACTGAGTTCAATAGCAACACAAAACATCCTGTAGTTGCTCTTATTACTGAGTGGATGACGTCTGAGGGTGAGATAGAAAAACGAGATCTTGAGTCGGACTTAGGCGGTACGATGCGACTTGGCGAACAAAAAGCCGTTCTAAAAGCGGGATCCAAAGTGGAAAATATTTACGGAACATCGTTTGTTGGCGAGAGGCATCGACATCGTTATGAGGTGAATGGCCGGCTTCTAGATCAAATTCAGTCTCACGGCTTAGTGGTCTCAGCAACATCAGAAAATGAAGGGCTATGCGAGGTTGTCGAGTTAGAAGATCATCCTTGGTTTTTAGGATGTCAATTTCACCCTGAGTTTACGTCTACGCCCAGAAAAGGCCACCCTTTATTTAACGGCTTTGTGGCGGCGGCCTTGGAGAATGTAGGTGAGTAATTGAGGTATGGGTTTACGTTTTCAAGTAGTTAACATCAATGGGGGCAAAAAGTGCAAATAGGTAAACTCCGTGTGGGTCTCGATGCCCCGATATTCGTGATAGCCGGACCATGTGTGATCGAGTCTGAGGAGATGACCTTAAAAATAGCGCAAATGCTTAAGGAAATGGGGGATGAACTGTCAATCCCGATAATCTTTAAAGCTTCCTACGACAAGGCTAATCGCTCATCAAATGATTCATTCAGAGGGCTTGGAGTGGAGCGGGGCTTAGAGGTGCTTGCCTTGGTTAAGTCGCAAATTGGTATGCCAATTCTCACTGATGTGCATTCAGTTGATGAGGTTGAACAGGTGGCTGCTGTTGTTGATATGCTGCAAACTCCGGCCTTCCTATGCAGACAAACTGACTTTATTCGGACTGTTGCAGCGACCGGGTTGCCCGTTAATATTAAGAAAGGACAATTTTTATCTCCTAGTGAGATGAAGGAAGTTGTTAAAAAAGCCAAGGATGCGAGCGGGCAAGATAACATTTTGGTGTGTGAGAGAGGTGCCAGTTTCGGCTACAACAATTTGATTTCGGATATGCGCTCGTTAGCGATTATGCGTGAAACAGATTGTCCAGTTGTGTTTGATGCCACTCATTCAGTTCAGTTGCCGGGAGCCAAAGGAAATGCGAGTGGAGGACAAAGGGAGTTTGTTCCAGTTTTAGCGCGGGCCGCTGTAGCTGCTGGGATCAGTGGCATTTTCATGGAGACTCACCCTAGCCCTGAAAAAGCGCTGTCCGATGGACCTAATGCGTGGCCTTTAGATCGTATGAAACGACTTTTGAAGCAGCTAAAAGAGATTGATGATCTTGTAAAATCGAGACCATTTGATGAGTTAGATAGTGGTCTTGCTAATGTCTAAAGGAAAGATGAGTGATTTACTATGAGTTCAATTATTGATGTTGTTGCTAGGGAAGTAATCGATTCGCGTGGAAATCCAACGGTAGAGACGGATATTCATTTGGATAGCGGCGTTGTTGGCCGTGCGGCAGTACCTTCTGGTGCCTCCACCGGCGTCAGAGAGGCTGTTGAGTTAAGGGATGGCGATAGCAGCCGCTTTTCTGGGAAGGGCGTCTTAAAAGCGGTAGAAAACATCAATACCGAAGTATGTGAATCCATTATTGGTCTTGAATCGACAGATCAGGCTCTGATTGATCAAACTTTGATTAGCTTAGACGGTACGGAATCAAAATCACGTTTGGGTGCTAATGCTGTTCTTGCGGTTTCTTTGGCAACGGCGAAAGCTTCGTCAATTGATTTAGGCTTGCCCTTGTATCGTTATTTGGGGGGCACAGGCGAGACGGAGCTGCCAGTTCCTATGATGAATGTCATCAACGGCGGCGCACATGCAAATAATAGTCTGGACATTCAAGAATTCATGATTATTCCCATGGGTTTTGATAGTTTCAGTGAGGCACTCCGGTGTGGCGTTGAAGTCTTTCAAACGTTAAGGCAAAGTATAGACAGAGCCAAAATGCCAACAACAGTTGGAGATGAAGGAGGCTTCGCTCCTAATTTCAGCGGTAATGATGAAGCGCTCGATTTCATCCTCCAAGCGATAAGCGCTTCGGGTTATGAAGTGGGGAGTCAAGTAGCGCTAGGACTAGATTGTGCGAGCTCGGAATTTTACAAGGATGGCAAGTATGTTCTCAAGTCTGAAGGTCTTGAGCTTTCAGCTAATGAACTATGCGATTATTTGGCGACCCTAGCTGATAAATATCCGATTATTTCTATTGAAGATGGGATGGCTGAAGATGACTGGGATGGATGGAGTGCATTAACGGAGCGTTTGGGATCATCGGTACAGTTGGTAGGGGATGATTTGTTTGTTACTAATACAAAGATTCTTCAGCGTGGAATCGATCAATCTATTGCGAATTCGATTTTGGTAAAAATCAACCAAATAGGGACGCTTAGTGAGACGATGGCGGCGATTGAGATGGCGAAGCGTGCCGGATATACTTCAGTTGTTTCTCACCGATCAGGAGAAACCGAGGATACTTTTATTGCGGATTTGGCTGTTGGATCGAACGCAGGACAAATCAAAACAGGCTCTTTATCTAGGTCAGATCGTTTGGCAAAATATAATCAGCTACTTCGAATTGAGGAAGAGCTAGGAGGTCGAGCGCATTACTCGGGTCGCAGAGCATTTTATAATTTAAGTTAAATGAAAATTTTAACCGTCACCTTAGGCTTATTGTTATTGTTGATTCAATACCCACTTTGGTTTGGAAAAGGAGGTTGGAAACAAGTAATGAGTTATAGGGATGCTTTAAACACGCAGATTGAGAGAAATGAGCAGGTTCGCTCAATTAATGCTCAAATTAAGGCCGAGGTGGTCGATCTTAAGACCGGCTTAGATGAAATAGAGGAAAGTGCTCGTTCCGATCTCGGGATGATCAAGGACGGCGAGGTTTTTTTTAAAACTTTGGATAATCCTTCAAGTACCGTTTCTAATTAGGACTGCCGGGCCTCATAAATATCCCGTGGCTCATTAAGGTTTTTCAATGGATGCTTTTGGCTGCCATCAAAATCAACGTATGCCCTGGTTAATTGCGCTTGCCAAGTGGAAACTCTTCGTGTCTTTTTTTCGATAATCCTTTTAAGATTATCCATTAGTTCTAATTTGAATGCGCAATTTAAGTGCTGAGCCCTTTTGTTCGTTTTGGCAACGACGATGTCCGCTTTTGTCGATACAAGGGCGGAAACCATTTTTTGAACGTAGTCCTTGGGAATGTTAATCACATCGCAGGGTGTGATCACGACGGTTGTTGTGTTTATGTGGTCCGCAGCGGAGATAATTCCAATTAGTGGTCCTTGATTTTTAGTTTGGTCTTCAATGACTGGAAATCCTAATTTGCTTAAGCGTGATAGGTCTTGATTGGCACTGATGATGATTTCGTCGACTTGAGGCTGGATAGATTGAATCGCATGTTCAATCAAAGTGCTATTTTCAAAGGGGATCAGTGCTTTGTTTTTGTCTCCCATCCGTTTTCCTAGCCCGCCGGCCAAAATGATACAAGTGACCCCATTTCGTAACATTTTACGTTTGCTTTCCAAATAAATATAATTAAGTTGAAGACATATAATGAGGATAACCTACTTATTACTTCATGAATATTAGGTAGTTATAAAAGTTATTAGCCAAGTGCTTTCCATATCCTGGGAAAGGATTTTAGACAAAAGAGCATAAATCGCGTCTAATAAACGCAATAACTAAAATTATAGTAATAAAAGTAAACAAAACCGAGGGGGTAAGTATGTTTGGATTTTTAGACCGAGAGCGCACTGTCGCGGGACCAGGGTTTAGTAGATGGATGATTCCACCGGCCGCGCTTTGTATTCACCTTTGTATTGGTCAAGTATATGCATTAAGTGTTTTTAACCTTCCGATGACTAAGTTGGTTGGTATCACAGAATCAGTACCAAGTGATTGGCTGCTCACGGAAATTGGTTGGATGTACACTTTGGCGATTGTCTTTCTGGGTCTATCGGCTGCATTTTTTGGTCGTTGGGTGGAAGAGGGTGGCCCACGTAGAGCAATGTTTACAGCTGGTATGTGTTGGTCTTCTGGCTTTCTTGTTTCTGCTCTAGGTGTCTATCTGCACAACATATGGCTAATTTATTTAGGCTATGGAGTTCTAGGGGGTATCGGTCTTGGACTTGGTTATATTTCGCCTGTATCAACGCTGATTAAGTGGTTCCCAGACAGACCTGGTATGGCTACGGGTATGGCAATTATGGGTTTCGGTGGTGGAGCATTTTTAGCTTCGCCATTATCTGTCTGGTTAATGGAAGTATTCAGAAGTGACACCAGTGTTGGTGTAGCTGGAGCTTTTGTTGGACTAGGGTGTATTTATTTTGTTTTTGCGATGGTTGGTGCCGCAATTGTTCGTGTTCCTGCTGAAGGTTGGAAGCCAGAGGGTTGGCAACCACCGGTAACTCCGAAGAAGTTGACTACAACTGCTAATGTTCATGTGGACGTAGCCTGGAAGACGCCACAGTTTTGGTGTATCTGGGTAGTGTTGTGTATGAATGTGACAGCGGGTATTGGTGTTCTTGGTCAGGCGTCTGTTATGAGTCAGGAAATGTTTGGGCTCACCGTTGCCGCTGGTGCAGGTTTCGTTGGGGTACTTAGCTTGTCGAATATGCTCGGCCGAATTTTTTGGGCATCCTTGTCAGATGTGATTGGTCGAAAGAATACCTATTTCTGTTTTTTCCTAATTGGCATAGCGCTCTACTCATTAGTCCCATCAACTGGCTCTATAGGTAGCGTCCTTCTGTTCGTAATATGCTCGGCTGTTATTTTGACGATGTACGGAGGTGGTTTTGCCACAGTTCCAGCCTACTTAAAAGACATGTTCGGAACCAAGTATGTGGGAGCGATTCACGGAAGATTGCTAACCGCATGGGCCGTGGCTGGGGTGTTAGGTCCAGTGCTTGTTAATTACATACGGCAGTATCAAATCGACAGTGGTATACCACCAGCGCAGGCTTACAACACAACAATGTACATAATGGCTGGACTCTTGGTGGTTGGTTTGATCGCGAACTCGTTGATCAAGCCGGTTGACCCAAAACACCATTTAGCTGAAGAATCTTAGGAGATAAATTATGTCATTAGATAATCAAGGTAAAACTACTGGGCTTCATTTGTTTCTAGCTTGGGTTTTTGTTGGTGTGCCCCTCGCTTGGGGCTTGTATCAGACGGTCCTTAAGGCCGCACCAATATTTAGCTGAAAAAAGGAGTTGCTTCTCGGGGAAACTCGCTAAGAAGCCCTATCGAGTAGCCTATATAGGC
>QXZO01000043.1:9694-13416 GCA_009886305.1 Betaproteobacteria bacterium | reverse complement strand
CTCGATAGGGCTTCTTAAGTTTTAAGCAAGAGCTTCTTTTAATGTCACTATTTCTCCTGGTTTAGGAGCTGAGTAACCCGGTAATTTATCAACATAGTTTACAAATTCAGAACTTTTGAGAAGTTTGATTAACTCGAGTATTTCCTTTTTACGGACGTCCTTACTTTGACATGCAAACATATATTTTTCTTGGGCTAATGGAATGAAGTCTAAACCGAACTGAGATGCAGCAGGTTGGACTCCGAATCCTGTATCGGACATACCTGAGGCAACGTACGCAGCAACTGCTGCATGCGTGAATTCCTCTGATTGATAGCCTTCAATTGCTAATGGCTCGATGTTTTGATTTACCAACAGTTGATCAAACAACATTCGAGTACCTGAACCGATTTGTCGGTTTATAAATTTAGCCTGTTTAGCGCTTAAATCCGATAGGCTTCTAATACCGAGCGGGTTATTGGGGGTAACAAATAGTCCTTGAGTTCTAGTCACAAGATGAATAAATCGGTGGGCACTAGCGTCCCACTGCGGGGAGAGGCTGTCTATAACCGTTTTGCCATTTCCCTCTGTTGGAAGATGAAACCCGGCGAGGTCGCATTCTCCTCGGTTTAGAGATGATAGTGATTCGGCTGCTCCGGTATACCTTAAATCAACTTGTAGTTCGGGTAACGTTTTTAATAGTTCAGGCAGGTGAGCGACGGCGTAACCATGACTAGCGTGAATTGTCAGTGAAGATCGAGCCGAGGCTAGTGCTCGGCTGATTTCTAAATTAATTTCTGAAGCAAGCGAGTCGAGTTGCAACCCAACTCTCGCGGATACTCTTTGCTCAGCCCAAAGCAGTTTTTCTCCGAGTTCAGTTAGGGAGGCACCCTTACCGCGAGTGAATACAACCAAATCGGAACCGAAGAAGTTTTTCCAATGATTTACCAGATTCCATGCATGGCGATATGAAATTTTCGTTTGTTTGGCGGCTTCTGCTAGCGTCCCGGTTCGATGTATAACGCTCAGCAGGGTAAATAGTTCAGAGCCTAGAGTTTCATTTTCCTCGTTCAATAGAGACCAGGAAGGGGATAGCTTAACTTTTCGCATAAAATATATGAACTTTCAGACATATTGAAACGTCAACCGTAATCGACTAACGTACACAACTGGTAATTATAAAGTCATTCTGTTATATGTACATCTATACATATATGCATGATTAATAGAAATTGCGGTAGTACTAGTTTGGATCTTATATCGCTTAGGGAGGTTTCTATTTTGGGAAATACTGATTATGAGGCTGTAGTGAAGACCGCCTTAGAAAAGCACTCAAATACCGAGGGTGGTCTATTGCCTATACTGCATGAAGTGCAAGATGAACTCGGATATATTCCATCAGATGCTGTCAACTTAATAGGTAAAGCGATTAATCGCTCACGCGCAGAAGTACATGGCGTCATTTCGTTTTATCATCACTTCCGTAATCACAAGCCAGGCGAACACATCATTCAAGTATGTCGTTCAGAGGCTTGCCAAGCTATGGGCGCCGTTACCGTCATTGAAGACCTTAAGAAAAAACTTGAAATAGATTTCCACGAAACAACGTCTGATGGAAAAATTACACTTGAACCTATCTATTGTTTGGGGCACTGCGCGTGCGCTCCAGCGGTAATGGTTGACGGTGTGCCCAAGGCTAAGATGTCCTCGGATCAAATGGACGGAATCGTAAATGAATTAAGGGCACTTAAAAATGACAACTAAGATTTATATTCCAAGGGATTCGTCTGCGATAGGTCTAGGGGCAGATATGGTTGCTGATCAGGTTTCACGGGTTTCCGAATCGATGAACCAGGATATAGAAGTGGTACGAAATGGTTCCCGAGGCTTGATTTGGATGGAGCCCCTTTTAGAGGTTGAAACTGAGTCCGGGCGCACTGGCTTCGCCAATGTAAATACTACTGACGTTGAAGGTTTAGTAAAGTCCAACTTCATTGAAGCTGGGTTGCGCGCGAAGAGTGTCGGATTAGTTGATGAAATTCCTTACCTGAAAAACCAAGAGCGATTGTGTTTCGTGCGAAATGGAATAACGGATCCCACTTCAATCGAAGACTATATCGAAAACGGCGGTTTTAATGGACTGAGTTCGGCGCTTGAGTTAGACGCTAGATCCATTGTTGACATTGTTACTGAGTCGGGGTTACGTGGACGCGGTGGTGCAGCATTTCCTACAGGGATTAAGTGGAACACGGTACTGAATTGCCAAGCTGATCAAAAGTATATCGTTTGTAATGCCGATGAGGGTGACTCTGGGACTTTTTCCGACCGTATGACTATGGAGGGCGATCCATTTGCTTTGATAGAAGGAATGACTATCGCGGCATTCGCTGTTCATGCGACGAAGGGTTACCTTTATTTGCGCTCCGAGTACCCGCACGCCGAGGAGGTATTTAATGAGGCTCTCGAAGTCGCACGAGATAAAGGATATTTAGGAAAAAATATTCGCGGGGGCGAACGCTCTTTTGATATCGAGCTTAGGCGGGCCGCTGGAGCTTATATTTGCGGAGAGGAGACCTCCCTTTTGGAAAGTCTTGAGGGAAAAAGAGGGTTAGTCAGAGCGAAGCCACCACTACCAGCTATTTCTGGACTTTTTGGTCAACCTACCGTTGTAAATAATGTCATCACTTTTTCATCAGTGCCATTTATTCTGGCTAACGGTGCTTCTGCCTACAAAAATTATGGAATGGGCCGCTCAACCGGCACGCTCCCCATACAATTGGCGGGAAATATAAAGCAAGGTGGACTCGTTGAGAAAGCATTTGGGGTCACTTTAAACGAGTTGTTATACGATTTTGGCGGCGGTTCAGCTTCTGGTAAACCGATTCGGACAGTACAGATCGGTGGTCCATTGGGAGCCTACATACCGGAGAAAGATTTTGATTTGAAACTCGACTACGAAACATTTGCCGCTGCAGGGGCCATGATTGGTCATGGTGGCATCGTGGTGTTCGATGAAACGGTAAATATGGCATCGATGGCTCGTTTTGCCATGGAGTTTTGTGCCATTGAATCGTGTGGAAAGTGTACTCCCTGTCGCATTGGGTCAACGCGGGGCATGGAAACGATTGATAAAATCATGTCTGGAGAGAATCGTTCTGAGAATGCAGAACTAATTGAAACACTGTGTGACACGATGTTACATGGTTCACTTTGTGCGCTTGGCGGGATGATTCCTTATCCAGTGATGAGCGCTATTAAGCATTTCCCTGAGGATTTTTGCCTCGAACCACATGCCACGATGGCGGCAGCTTAGATTTTTTGGAGAGAAATTATGAGCACGACTGTTTGGAGAGATTTAGGAACACCTGAAAGCCCATCAGAAAATTTAGTAGATCTTCTGGTGGATGGTGTGCCAGTATCAGTTCCCGAGGGCACTTCAGTTCTTAGAGCTGCCTCTGAGGCTGGATTATCAATTCCCAAGTTATGCGCTACAGAGAGCTTAGAGGCTTTTGGCTCATGCAGATTGTGTCTTGTGGAAATCGAAGGTAGGCGAGGATACCCAGCTTCCTGTACGACACCGGCTGAGTCCGGCATGGTCGTTCTCACTCAAACAGACAAGCTTGCCAAAATCCGACGCGAGGTTATGGAGTTGTATATTTCAGACCACCCGTTAGATTGTTTAACGTGCTCGGCAAATGGCGACTGCGAATTGCAGGATATGGCAGGTGTTGTTGGTCTTAGGG
>QXZO01000043.1:0-9684 GCA_009886305.1 Betaproteobacteria bacterium | reverse complement strand
TTAGGGACGTCAGATACGGTATGAGTGGTGAAAATCATCTTGAGGCAAAAAAAGATGAATCAAATCCGTATTTCACTTTTGACGCGTCAAAATGCATCGTTTGTTCACGATGTGTCCGGGCTTGTGAAGAAACCCAAGGTACATTCGCGTTAACTATAGATGGACGTGGGTTTGGATCTACTGTTTCTGCCGGACAAAAAGAGTCTTTTTTGGAGTCGGAATGTGTTAGTTGCGGTGCATGCGTATCTGCATGTCCAACCGCGACACTCATGGAGAAGTCTGTAATAGAGCAAGGAATTCCAGAGCGAAGTGTCAAGACAACGTGCGCATATTGCGGAGTCGGTTGTTCATTTAAAGCCGAAGTGAAGGGTAACGACGTCGTCAGGATGGTGCCAGACTCTGATGGCAAAGCCAACCGGGGACACTCGTGTGTCAAAGGGCGATTTGCGTTTGGATATGCGACGCATAAAGACCGAATTACAAAACCAATGATACGCAACAGGATTTCGGATCCGTGGAAAGAAGTCAGTTGGGATGAGGCTGTATCCTACGCTGCATCGCAATTTAAAATGATTCAAGAGAAATACGGTAAGACTGCCGTTGGAGGTATTACCTCCTCTCGATGCACAAATGAAGAAACTTATCTCGTTCAAAAGTTAATTAGAGCCGCTTTTGGTAACAACAACGTTGATACTTGTGCGCGTGTTTGCCACTCTCCGACTGGTTACGGTTTGAAAACGACACTCGGCGAGTCTGCAGGTACGCAGGATTTTGATTCAGTGATGCATACTGACGTAGCCATTGTGATTGGTGCAAATCCAACTGATGGCCACCCTGTATTTGCTTCCCGACTGAAGAAAAGACTAAGGCAGGGCGCAAAATTGATTGTAGTCGATCCTCGTAAGATTGATCTTGTCGACGGCCCTCATGTAAAGGCTAGCCACCATCTAAAGTTGATGCCAGGCACGAATGTGGCGATAGTGAATTCCATAGCTCATGTTGTTTATACTGAAAAGCTTCATGATAGTGAATTCATAAAGGAACGATGTGATGCTACTCAATTTGACAAGTGGGTATCATTTATCGCGCAAGATCGGAATTCCCCAGAGCAGCTTGAGACTATCACTGGTGTTCCTGCAAATGAGGTTCGAGAGGCAGCAAGACTGTATGCTTCATGTAAAAACGGTTCGATATACTACGGGTTAGGTGTGACGGAACATAGCCAAGGCTCCACGATGGTTCTAGGCATCGCTAACCTCGCAATGCTAACTGGTAACATAGGCCGCCCAGGTGTTGGTGTGAATCCTTTAAGGGGGCAGAATAATGTGCAGGGCGCGTGTGATATGGGATCTTTTCCGCATGAGCTGCCAGGATATAGACATTTGTCAGACAGCGTGACGCGTGAGCTGTTCGAAAAAGAATGGAACGTCTCGATTGATCCGGAACCCGGGTTTAGGATTCCCAATATGTTGGATGCGGCACACTCTGATGAATTTATGGGTATTTACGTTCAAGGTGAGGACATAGCTCAGTCTGATCCCAATACGCAACATGTTACGTCAGCGCTAGAGGCGATGGAGTGTGTCGTTGTTCAGGATATTTTCTTGAACGAGACAGCAAAATATGCCCATGTAATTCTTCCGGGCGCGTCGTTTCTAGAAAAGGACGGAACGTTTACTAATGCGGAACGACGAATTTCGCGTATTCGAAAGGTTATGGAGCCGCTCGCGGGCAAAGCAGATTGGGAGGCGACAGTCATGCTGTCGAATGCACTCGGTTACCCGATGGACTATACGCATCCGTCGCAAATTATGGACGAAATAGCTCGACTTACGCCAACATTTACAGGTGTTAGCTACGAAAAATTAGACCAGGGAAGCATTCAATGGCCATGTAATGACGACACCCCAGACGGAACCCCAATTATGCACACGTCTGAGTTTGTTATTGGGAAGGGAAGATTCGTAATCACGGAGTATGTTCCTACAAGCGAGCGAACGACCCGTAAGTTCCCGCTTATCTTGACTACAGGGCGTATCCTCAGTCAGTACAACGTTGGGGCACAAACGCGTAGAACAGATAATGTTGCTTGGCATGATGAAGATCGGCTAGAGATTCACCCAAGCGACGCTGAATTGCGTGGTGTCAAGTCAGATGACTGGGTGGGCATACGGAGTAGAGCGGGAGAAACAGTGCTTAGGGCCCACGTTACCGACCGTGTCCAGCCTGGAGTTGTGTACACAACTTTCCACTTTCCTGAGTCAGGAGCTAACGTCATAACAACCGATAACTCTGATTGGGCAACTAATTGTCCGGAGTTTAAAGTTACGGCCGTTCAAGTTGAGCCTGTGACCCAACCAACGGAATGGCAAAAACAATTCCAGCAATTCAATGAACAACAGTTAGATTTGCTGGCACAGGCGACGGAATCAGAACGCGTGTAGAGGTTTGAGATGCCAAACGCCGCGATAAGCGAGAGAAACGCATATAAGTGGACCTCAAAAGGCGGTATTGAGTCAGAGCTTAACGCGGTCGCTGAGGAAGTTCCATTGGCGCTCATTTATAACGGTGAACCATTCTCAGTGATGATGGTGAGTCCGATTGACCTGGAAAACTTTGTGGTGGGTTTTTCGATTACCGAGAACATCGTAAGTGTTTGGCAGGAAATTGGGGGGGTTGAGTTTGTTCACAGTGATAAGGGAATAGCGGCTTACATTAGTGTAGATAAAAAGATTAGCGAGGCGCTAACAAAAAGAAAAAAAAATTTAGTGGGACGCACGGGTTGTGGGATTTGTGGTGAGGAAACTTTGGAAGCCACATTCGGTAAGACTAAACAAGTAATAAATACAACACAGTTTGATAATTTCGCAATACAAAGAGCGATAAATTCGTTAAGCGCTACTCAAGTCATGAATCAAGGTGTAGGAACGTTTCATGGGGCTGCTTGGGCGGATCGTACAGGGCGGATTGTGTTCGTTAGAGAGGACGTTGGTCGGCATAATGCACTTGATAAGCTCATCGGGATGATGTGCTCTAGTGGACAGCAAGACCAGGAAGGGTTTGTTCTCATAACGAGCCGAGCAAGCTATGAGATGGTGTCTAAAGTAGCAGTTGCGAATGTTGGGCTGCTTGTTGCGGTCTCCGGTCCCACTTCCTTGGCTATTAACACGGCTGTCGATAGTGGGGTAACACTAATTGGGTTTGCAAGAGATGGTCGGCAAACAATATATACGCATGAACAGCGGATAACAATGTAAGGAATAATGTGATGGATGGTGCTCAGTTAGTAAGAATGATTAATGATATTTCAAATTTTTTTAGTTCAGAAGAAGACCAAGAGCTTGCGGCAGCTGGTGTGGTGGGACATATCACAAAGTTCTGGAACCCACGTATGCGTAAACAACTAATGGAACATGTTCATAAATCTGGGGGTGGAGACCTCAGTGACTTAGGGCAATTAGCCGTTCAAAAACTAGGGCACACGAACTAGCTCTACCAGTTACTAATCCTCTGGAATGAATTTAAGTGCCGTGCCATTGTTGCAGTAACGTAATCCGGTAGGGTTAGGCCCGTCGGGGAATACGTGTCCGTGATGACCGCCACAATTGGCGCAGTGATACTCAGTGCGACTCATAAAAAACTTTCGATCAGTTTTTTCCTCGAACGCGCCATCAATGCACTCAAAAAAACTAGGCCACCCCGTTCCGCTGTCAAACTTCATTTCTGATGTAAATAGTGGCGCAGAGCAAGCAACACATGCAAAAACACCTTTGCGATATTCTTTGTTGAAAGGGTGACTAAAACTTGGTTCTGTTCCCTCCTTTCTGAGAATTTGATACTCCGTTGCTGTTAATTCAGACTCCCATTGTTGGTCTGTTTTATCAATCTTTTTCATGAGTCTATTAACCCTCTAATTAACTGGACGTCTACGAATTCTCCTGCTTCGACTTTGCCCATATCAGTCGGTAAAACAATGAAGCAGTGTGCTTGGCTCATCGAGGAGAGGATCCCAGAGCCTTGATCCCCGGTTGGTTTTACTGTCCATTCGTTATCTTTTGTTTTAATAAGAATTCCACGCTGGAATTCAGTGCGACCGGGAGCTTTTTTCAAGGATTCCGTGCAGCGTGCCTTGAACGTTGGTGCCGGAATGCGTGTTACTTGTCCTTGCAATGTCTTGAGCGCTGCTTGCACAAATTGATAGAACGTGACCATCACAGCAACTGGATTTCCCGGTAATCCGAAAAAATGAGATTGCCCAACTTTCCCAAAGGCTAACGGACGTCCTGGTTTCATCGCTATTTTCCAAAACAATACTTCCCCAAGTTTATTTAAAATGGGTTTTACAAAGTCTGCCTCTCCAACAGATACTCCCCCGCTGGTAATGACTACATCCGCGATACTTGTGGAATCTGTAAAAGCTGATTCGACGGCCTCAGGAGTGTCCCTAATGACACCCATATCAATCAGTTCGCATCCGAGCTCGGTAAGCATCCCGAAAATAGTATATCGATTACTATCGTAAATTTGGCCTTCACTTAAAACGTTCCCGACACCGACCAGTTCATCTCCGGTTGAGAAAAAAGCAACACGTAGTTTCCGATATACCATCACCTCTGATATCCCTAAAGACGCGATTAATCCCAAGTCTGCTGGTCGTACTTTATGTCCTTTATGCAACGCTGCTGATCCAAGCTTTAAATCCTCACCTGCTTTTCTAGTATTTGCTCCTGCTGGAAAGAAATCTACTGATACAACGTTATCGTTTTTTTTCTCAACACGCTCTTGCATAATTACCGTGTCTGCGCCATTCGGTATTACTGCTCCGGTCATAATTCGAACAGATTCTCCGCTCCTCATTTTTCCGCTAAAAGGTTGGCCTGCAAAAGCGGTTCCAATTACGGTGAGATCCGTTTTCCTCCCATCAGTCAAATCTGTTCCTTTGACTGCATATCCGTCCATCGCTGAGTTATCGTGTTGCGGAACATTAACCGGTGAAATAACATCTTTGGAGAGAATTCTGCCAAGAGCCTCACGAACGGAAACGCACTCAGAGCTAGTCACTGGATCTAAAAACTCTTGGATATAAGTGCGTGCTTTTTCCACGGGCATAGAATGTGGATCGTAATCACCGTCCTGAGTGATGGTTTCAAGTGTTTTATTTTTGGTCATTTTATGGGTTGATATGAGAGTGTATTTATCCGCCTATGTATGACATTTCTATTTTTCGAAGCGAGGCGGTACCTGCGGTTCTAATTTCTGAATAATTGTCTGTTCTTGTTCGCCATAAATTACTGATTACATTTGATATGGTTGAGTCGGAGGCGCCAGTTCTAAGTAACATGCGTAAGTCAGTGCCTTTTGTTGCGAAAAGGCATGTGTATATAGACCCTTCGGCTGACAATCTAGCTCTTGTACACGACGCGCAGAATGCTTGTGTAACCGACGAGATGAAACCAACCTCTCCTGAGCCATCACTGTATTTCCAGCGCTCCGCAACTTCACCAGTGTAATTAGGTTCAACGGGTTCAATTGGGAAAACCTGGTTTATTTGGCCTACTAGCTCTTTTGAGGGCACCACATGGCTCATTTGCCAACCATTGGTAGATCCAACGTCCATAAACTCAATAAAACGAACTATGTGGCCTGTACCCTTGAAGTATCTTGCCATCTCTATTACGTGTTGATCATTGACCCCTCGCTTCACAACCATATTAATTTTTATTGGTCGAAACCCAACGCGATCGGCCTCTTCGATGCCCTCGAGTACTTTGGCCACTGGAACTTTCATATCATTCATCATCTGAAATGTATGTTCATCGAGCGAATCGAGGCTGACTGTAATTCTTTTTAGTCCTGCATCTAGCAACATGGCAGCTTTTTGCTTTAATAGCGTCGCATTTGTTGTTAATGTGAGATCTAGTTGGTGTGAAACGGAAATCATGTGAAGAAGTTTTTCAAGCTGTTTACGTAATAAGGGCTCTCCACCAGTGATGCGAACTTTTTCCACGCCGTGGTCTTTGAAAATCCCAACGAGTCTATTGATTTCATCAAAAGATAGGAGCTGAGTCCGCTCTAAGAACTTAAAGTCTCTGTCGTATACGCTCTTAGGCATGCAGTAGGTGCAGCGAAAATTACAACGATCTGTAACAGAAATTCTAAGGTCGCGGAGATGTCTTTTTCTTGTGTCCGTAACAGCAGTCTCTGCCGAGCTTGGTTCGTTTGAAGTCATATATTCTAAAATTTCAGTAAATTGTGTAATACTAGAAAGCATTATATACGATAGAACACAACGGTCTTTTTTACGCGTGATGCATTCTTACGGTACTTAAAATTATTTTTTTACAACATTGGGTAAAATGTAAGTTATAAACTGGATAAATAACATGAGAATAAAAGTACTATTTTTTGCAAAACTGCGCGAAGTGTTTCAGACCAGTGACATTGACCTAACGTTCACCGAATCTGACAATAAAGTCTCAGATGTTCTAATTGCATTGCGTGAAAAAGGAGAGGCTTGGGCCGTTGAGCTGAACGAGAACAAATCATTTCGAGTTGCAGTTAATCAAGTAATGGTTACGGAGGACGTAATGCTGAATGAAGGAGATGAGATCGCTCTGTTTCCTCCAGTTACAGGAGGATAGCGTCATGGCTGTGCGCGTACAAACTGAAGATTTCGATGTAGGTCTCGAGATGTTGGCGCTTCGTCAAAAGAACCCAAAAGTAGGCGCTGTAGCTAGTTTCGTTGGGGTTGTACGCGATCTCAATAATGGTGATGATGTGTCCGCACTTACGCTGGAGCATTACCCCGGAATGACTGAGCGTTCTCTAGAGGACATTGTGTCCGAAGCAAGGGATCGCTGGGATATCTATGACGCTCTAATCATTCATCGTGTGGGTACTCTGCTTCCACTGGATCAGATTGTTCTCGTGTTGGTTACCAGCGCACATCGTGGCGAGTCGTTTAAGGCTTGCGAGTTTTTAATGGATTATTTAAAAACTCGAGCGCCTTTTTGGAAAAAAGAACAAACTTCCTCTGGTGATCGGTGGGTTGAAGCTAGGGAATCTGATACGTCTGCTGCGATGCGTTGGGAGAACACGCGAGATGATTAAAGTTTAGGATATGTCAGATACCCTCCAGCCGCAGTTAAAGGTTAGTTTTCGTAAATCGATTGCAATGGGGCCCGGTAAGGCAGCCCTGTTAGATTCTATTTCTCAAACCGGATCTATTTCGGCGGCGGCTCGTGAGTTGGGTATGTCCTACCGAAGGGCCTGGGTTCTCGTTGATACTATGAATAGTTGTTTCGTATCGCCGTTAGTGGAGACGCTCACTGGCGGTAACCGAGGGGGTGGGGCGCAGGTAACGGAGTTCGGTCAACAAGTGCTAATCCATTATCGTGCAATGGAGCAGAAGGCGACCGCAAGTGTTCGTAGGGAGATGAGTAAATTTTCCGGCTTCATGCGATAGGGTCCGCTATTTGACAAAAAGCGCTATATCCTGTTAAATATAACGGTATGCGTGGTGCATGCAATTGCTACGTAAACACTCCCCCTTACACGCAAGTTGACTTTGGCGCCTATACGGCGCCAAAGTTTTATTTAGAGCACACATAATATGAGTTCAAACTAGTCTAGATTATTACGTTTTGACTTCACTTTCGATAACACTTGATGCGGTTACTGTACCGTTACTTTTAAGCCTTAAAGTAGCGGGTGTCGCCACGCTTGTTGCAGCAGTGATGGGTATTTCAATGGCATGGTTCGCTGCTAAACGAGAATTTTTTGGTAAGGAAATTCTTGATGCAATATTAACTCTTCCGGTAGTGCTCCCACCAACTGTTCTCGGCTATTATTTGCTTGTCCTTCTCGGTCGCCGCGGGCCAATAGGAGGTTGGTTAGAAACATATTTTGGTATCAATTTAATCTTTACTTGGCAAGGTGCGGTCATCGCGGCTTCGATTGTTGCATTTCCCTTAGTATATAAATCCGCTAGGACTGCTTTTGAAGGGGTTTCAAGGCAATATGAGGATGCCTCACGAGTGTTAGGGAAGAATGAGATGCAAGTGTTCTGTCTCGTTACTTTTCCTCTCGCAATCAGAGGTATATTGGCTGGATCTATGCTCGCCTTCGCCCGTGCACTCGGGGAGTTTGGGGCTACGTTAATGGTCGCTGGAAGTTTACCTGGTAAGACTCAAACGCTATCAATTGCTGTGTATGAGGCGGTTCAGGCAGGGCATGATCAGATCGCTAACTTTCTGGTGATCATTACTTCAATTGTTTGCGTAGTAGTTTTACTGACTTCCAACTATTTCCTAAAGCCTAAATATAGAGAGGCATAGAGGCTATGGGAATCGACGTAGACGTTCAACAAGCTTTTCGCTCGGGTGGGCATGATTTCAACTTAAATATGCAGTTTAGCTGTTACGAAGATATTACCGTCTTATTTGGCCAATCGGGAGCTGGGAAAAGTCTGCTGTTAAAAATTATTGCGGGCTTACAGGAGGTACATACTGGAAAAATTATCATTAATGAGCGAGTCCTTTTTGATTCAGCAAAGAATATAGATATTCCGTCGCGCTACCGCAATGTTGGTTATTTGTTTCAGGACTATGCATTATTTCCACACATGACCGTCAGTGAGAACATTGGCTTTTCGAAGCGCTCTGTATTATCGAGAGCACTAAAAAAGAAGGACGAGGAGAGGGTTCAAGAACTGCTAGATATTTTTCAAATTAAAGAGTTTTCGAAAAAATATCCTTCTGAAATATCCGGTGGTCAGCGCCAGCGAGTGGGTCTTGCTAGATCATTATTACAAAGACCCGATATATTGTTACTGGATGAGCCTTTTTCCGCATTAGATCCCTTGCTAAGGATCCAGATGAGAGAGGAGCTCAAAAAAATTCAGTCTATTTTTAAAATTCCAATTTTACTCATTACACATGATCCTCAAGATGTCGCAGAACTAGGGGAGCGGCTGGTCCTGATCAAACAAGGTTTAGTTTCAGGTTCAGTTGACTTAGCGAATGCCCCATATAGAGATGAGTTTGGAAAACCTATTCGACCAGAAATACGAAAAATATTATTGTCTGCGGCCGGAGTGTCTAGTGCTTAGTTTTAAAAACTTGGTAGTTTTTAGTGTTTTCTTTTTCTGGGTTTGTAGGGGCGGTATTGCGGCACCAACAGAGCTTGTGATCTCTGCTGCATCGAGCACTACAGACGTTTTAAAAGAACTTATTGTAGAGTTTGAAATGGATAATCCTGATGTGCATGTTGCGACAAATTTTGCTGGGTCTGGTACCTTACTAAGACAGATTGAGCGAGGAGCACCGGTAGACCTGTTTTTTTCGGCGGACCAACTGACTATGGCGGACGCTGTTCGTCAAGGTTTAGTTAGTCATGATTCGGTGTATAACATCGCAGGAAATCAACTGATCATCGTTGGGCGCAATGATTTGTCCTATTCATTGCCAAATTTCGCGTCGATTGCGGAAGCAAAAGTGCAGTTGATAGCGGTGGGCAACCCCGACAGTGTACCTGCTGGGCGTTATGCTAAGGCGGCACTAGAGAAGCAGGGGCTTTGGAGCAACGTTGTTTCTAAATTGATTTTCACTCAGAATGTACGCCAGTGTATTGATTACATTGCTCGAGGAGAGGTGGATCTCGCTTTTGTGTACGCTACAGATGTGA
>QXZO01000042.1 GCA_009886305.1 Betaproteobacteria bacterium | reverse complement strand
GCTACTGGCGTGATGTTTGGTCAACCATAATCAATCTATTGGTATCGAAACCCAGCCCTCCCGCTTTTTCCAAAAAATGCGCTAAAAGCTCATCGTTAATTCTTGGGGTACGCGAAAGAAGCCAAAGATAATCCGTATTCATTCCAGCAACAAATGCATATTGATAATCGGCCGTGTCTAGCTCAAAAATCACATAGGACCCATAAAAGGGGCCAAAAAAGGACACTTTAAGATGCCCCTCATCCTTTGAACCGACCGGATAGGCCTTACCCTCTGCTTGCTCCCATTGGTCGGTTTCGTCTTTCAATCCTCTGTTGACCACCTTTATGCCGCCGTCATCTCTAACAGAGTAGCTAGCAGTAACTGCGCTCAATCCTCTCTCAAATGAATGATCCAACCGAGCAATTTCATACCACTGTCCTAGATATCGCTCCATCTTGAAATCTTTCACTGGCTCAACGCCCTGGGGAAGGCCCGTACAACTGGTAAGACCAACAAACAGCATTCCTAGGAACCCATTACGAACTCTTCTCATGGTTCTCTCAAAAACAACAAGAGTCACCTACTGACTCTTTTCTAAGGATAGTTGCTCATGAGTTTCGAGATGAACTGTGGAGGTGGGGAACGCGATTTCAGCTCCATTGGCTTCAATTACACCCGCGACTTGAAGTAACACGTCCTGCTTAATTTTGTGATAAGCAACCCAGTCAGTCGTTTTAGTAAACGTATAGATAAAGAAGTCTAGGGAGCTTGATGAGAACTTATTAAAATTAACGATCATGGTCTGATTATTATCAATATCATCATGTTGCAGAAGCATCTCTGTTACCTGATCTACAACTGTGCCCATTGCCGTTAAATCTGAATATCGAATACCAACCGTCTCATAGATTCGACGATTGGTCATTCGAGATGGGTTTTCCACAGAAATATTGGCGAATACTGCGTTGGGGATATACAAAGGGCGTTTATCAAAGGTGCGAATTCGCGTTAGTCTCCAACCAACATCTTCAACGGTACCTTCAATCTCTTTATCTGGAGATCTTATCCAATCGCCCACAGAAAAGGGTCGATCTAAATAAATCATCAATCCGCCAAAGAAGTTCGCTAATAGATCTTTTGCAGCAAAGCCAACTGCAATACCACCGATACCTCCAAATGCCAACAATCCCGAAATACTGTAACCAAAAAGCTGCATCGCAATTAGCACCGCAGTAATGATTACCGACACGCGCAGTAACTTTGCAACAACTCGAACTGTGGTGGGATCTACAGGATCAGAGATAAACTCTGGACTGATCAAATTTCGCTCTGCGCGTTTAATGAAGTTATTTAAAAATAGCGCGCCAAGGACAATAATCGCCAATCGATTTACAGGGTCAATTAAACCAAGCATCGGAGATTCCATTCTCTCTGCAGCAACCGCGGCAGCGAAATTAATACCGAGTATCCACACCAACCATACCAAAGGTTTTCTGCAGGCTTCTATAAACGCATCGTCCCATACTGTTTTAGTTTTGGCCGCGTGAGCCTCAAGGCGATCAATAACCCGGTTGAGAATATAGCCCAGGCTAAGAGCAACCAAAACGATCAGAAATAACTCAATGATCCAAAGAGATTCCTCACCAGTTAGGTCTACTAACCATTTTTGAAAATTATTCATTCATATATCCCAGTTTTGTAAAGATCGTATATTCGGTCAAAAGAATTTAATTGTTTATATAACACTTAAGAGCTTCTCAATCACAGCAGAACGCCTAGACGATTGCTCAAGGTCGCTCCACGCCACCGATTTTGAAGACCTCATCGCCCCTATCCTGTCATTTTGAGGAACGTTCTCTCTCTCCATGTAAGACAATACCTCAACTGCTCCCTCTGGACAATTGCAGACTAAAATCATATCGCAACCCGCATCTAATGCCATTTGCGCTTTACTTTTATATCCACCGGCTACATCAGCTCCCTTCATAGTCAAATCATCACTGAAAATTACGCCTTCAAAGCCCAGCTTTTGTCTCAGTATCTCTTGCAACCAGTAAGAGGAAAAACCAACAGAGCTAGGATCAATAGCTGGAAAAGTAATATGTGCCGGCATGATCCCACCCAAATTGCTGGCCAGCGCACGAAACGGCTTCAAATCATGACTCTCCATCTGCTCCCAACCACGAGAATCTACAGGCGCTTCCAAGTGACTGTCGGCAAAAATTCCCCCATGTCCAGGGAAATGTTTACCCGTACTCGCCATTCCAGCCTCGGCCATACCTTCAATAAACGC
Organism: Betaproteobacteria bacterium; assembly: GCA_009886305.1. GTDB lineage: Bacteria > Pseudomonadota > Gammaproteobacteria > Burkholderiales > Eutrophovitaceae > Eutrophovita. The sequence goes on along the minus strand of QXZO01000042.1, from coordinate 539 downwards.
CTTTGCAGCAATAATAACGGTCTCTGGATTGCTCGAAAAGGATCGATTGCCAATAATAGAGCTCGTATCGCGATCGACATCTAACACTGGTGCAAAGCTAATATCCAAGCCACAAGCGAGGACCTCTGCAGCCATAAGCCAGCCGACATCGTGACATAAGGAAAATCCCGCTTTAGCGTCCTTGCCTAAAAAATCTCCCAGGGCCTGCATCGTAGGTAGCTTGCTAAATCCATCGCAAAGCCTCTGCACCCTGCCTCCCTCTTGATCAACTGCTATCAACAGATTACCCGAACAGGCACGAATTTCACGAACCAAGTCAATGACCTGCTGAGGAGTCCCTAGATTCCGGGAAAACAATATCACACCACCCACATGAGGGTTTCTCAACAAAACTTCTTCGTGGCTACAAAGAGAACGTCCGACCAAATCTAACATAAGTCGTCCGTATGGTTGTTTGTCAGAATAATTCAACCGCTCTACTCCCTATTTGAAATCTTGGCGTGGTTGTTTAGATAGATTTCTTCTTTACACCAGCAACG
>QXZO01000041.1 GCA_009886305.1 Betaproteobacteria bacterium | reverse complement strand
GCAATGGTGGCGCCGATGCTTTGGCTTTGTTCCGACGATGCTGAGGGTGTAACTGGGAAACGCTACGTTGCAGCTCACTGGGATCCAAAGAAAACCACCTCAGAAGCAAGAGCCGCATCCGAAGAACAAATTGCATGGCAACAACTAGCAACATCGCCAGTATGGCCTGGCGGAAGACCCGATTAAAAACATGGAGAAAGAATGTTAAGGCTAAAGGATAAGGTCGCGTTGATCACGGGTGGCGGTGGTGGCATTGGCCGCGCTACAGCTGAACGCTTCGCCCAAGAAGGAGCCAAAGTAATAATCGCGGAGATCAACCCTGAGGTTGGAGAGGCGGCGGCTGAGTCCGCCCGCACTTTTGGAAAAGAATCCGGCGGAGACGCCTACTTCATCCCGACGGACGTGAGCGACGAGGAAAGCGTAAAGTCGGTGATTGCAGAAACTATAAGGAAGTTTGACCGATTACATATACTCCACAATAACGCGGGAGGATCGACACTCGATGATGGTCCCGTCACCGAAGCACCCATAGAAGAATTTTGGCGTTGCATCAAACTTGACCTATTTGGCACCTTCTTGTGCTCAAAATACGGTATCCCAGAGATTGTGCGTGCTGGAGGTGGATCAGTGATCAACATGGCCTCAAATGTTGCTTTAATGGCCCTTCCAGGGAGGGATTGTTACACCGCGGCAAAAGGCGGCGTGGCATCAATGACCCGATCCATGGCGGCAGAGTACGCACCTGACAAGATTCGAGTCAATGCTATTGCACCTTCAACCACACTCTCCGACCGCGTTAAAAAACTCCTTGAAGCTAGCCCAGAAATCAAAGCTGTATCCGAAACTCACCTTTTAGGCCTAGGCTTACCGATTCATATAGCCGACCTTGCGGTCTATCTTGCCTCAGACGAGTCTGCGATTACGACAGGTCAAGTTATACCCGTCGATAGCGGTGTAACAATCGTCTAAACACAAAACGAATACGCGTATACTCACCAATATTATTTAAGGGGAATACCAATGACAGATAAAAACAACTCAAAGGATTGGAAATTCGTTCACTCGCAAGCAGATAAGGCGAATTGGAAACCAGGATTAAGGGAAATATTTGATTACAGAGATCTGGGGTTTATCGAGGCCACTAATGGTGATTACATCGCACATATTATTAAAGCAAATGGAAAAACACAAAGCGATGAAGTCCAACAATGGCATCTCCACGAATGCTCATTCCAATTTGTACTCGTTTTAAATGGCTCTGCGACTTTCGAGTATGAGGGTGAAGGTATACGGACAATCCAAAAAGGAGATGCAATTAACCAGCGGCCATGGATTGCACACCGAGAAATTGAGTGCTCTCCTGATTTTGAGGTACTAGAAATCGTATCGCCTGCAAATTTTAAAACACGGATTGTATCTGCCACCGAAATCAAACAGCAAAGCAATTCACAATAAAGACCTACGACGTTCTCTCTCTAAGTCGTACCAGTTGCAAATCTCTACACCGCCGATACGCCCAGCGGGTTAATTCAAGGCTTCCGCAGTGCGCCGAGATCTTTTCATTTCGTTAGATTCTCCAGGGCATCTTCATAGAGGAGATATAAAAAGAATGGTTATTCTATTTTTGCCTAAGAACTAACACTTCAATCAGCTAACTGAGCTAGGCCTTGTCCAAAAGACCAGTTCTCTTTAGTAACCTCTACAAGATTAATCACGACGTCATCTGCGCGACATCCAACCGTCTCAACCAACTGAGACGCAAGAGTCTGATAGAACTGCTTCTTCAATGAGAGCGTTCTCCCGTGATTGAGGAATATTTGAATTATTAAAATTTTTTCAGAATATTCATTGTCGTGAAAATTTGGCGCAACATTGAGATTCTCTTTCGGGTGTCGATTTATAATTTGAAACTTGTCATTCTCAGGAACACTGAACACATCCATAAGCACATCATAAACCACCTCCCCAACTGCTATGACACCCTCGTGAGTCCACTCATCAGTGGTATCGATACGGACCATTGGCATAAACTTTCTCCTTAAAAGATTAAACCTTAACAAAACTTCCTAGTTACAATAAAGACGGTTTTTCGGATGCCAAAAAGCCCATCTCGTCTAATCTGTAAATGACCATTCCATTATCATCGGAGCTAAATAAGACCGCACCCAACTTCTCTACAGCCTTTCTTGAACGAAAGTTATATTCACCGATATCAAAATAAACCTTATCCACGTAATTAAAGGCATGCTCTATCATCAATTTTTTAATTCTAAAATTAGTACTTGTTCCCCAATATTGCGTTGCGATGAAGGTGAATCCAAGTCTGATGGCCTTATCTTTTTTATCGAATGAATAAAATCTACTTGACCCAATAAGTCTATTGTTATTTTTATCAATTATTTTGTAGATTCCAAATTCGCTTTCCATGCCATTTTTAAAGAAAATGGAAAATTTTTCTTTTTCCCATCGGTCACTTTCAGGATGCTGCGCCCAAATCTTAGGATCTTTCGCAACTTCAAATAAATCATTAAATTCCTCTTTCTGCAACAACTTCATCTGAATTTGATCGTCCTCGAAATTCACTTTGAAATTCAATTTTCATCCCCCTTTAAGCTTTCTCGTCCTGCAGCGATAACAGGAGCTTAAGGATATTTCGGATTAAAAGGAAAAAACGGATTAGACTTGATTCAAAATTATTCTATCTGCAAAACTTCCAAGAAACCATAAAAAGTATGCTTAATGTTGGTTATGCGTCCCAACATTGAAAATTAAGAGAGACAAGGAACATGAAAGCAAT
>QXZO01000040.1 GCA_009886305.1 Betaproteobacteria bacterium | reverse complement strand
AAAAATAAAACATTAACGTTGATAACGCGTGACGGGCAACAAACAACAACATTACCAGATGAAAGTATCGACCAAGCAACCCTGCCATACCTATTTTCCTTTAAAACCACTCTACCATCAGAGGCAACAGTGAATATGACCGATGGCAGACGATTGAAACAGTATGCATACGAAAGAAAAGAGGATCAAACCATCACTACGCCAATTGGCATTTTAAAAACCGCGCATTTCAAAAAAGTCGTACTCAACGAAACGGATCGCCAATTTGAATTCTGGTTATCCTACGATCACAACTTATTGCCCGTAAAAATACGGTTCACCAATAAAAAGGGAAACTCTATTGAGTCAATAGTGCAAACGGTAACGGTAAAATAATGGAATCATTAAACCCAAAGCTCTTCGATGCCACGGTAGCAGCGACCGAGGAAATACTAAAGTTCACGTCTCCAGCAGATGCAATGCTCTCGAACTATTTTAAAAAAAATAGAGGTTTAGGTAGCCATGAACGTCCTCTAATTGCAGACGTCGTCTACAGTGTTATCCGGAACAAAACTTATTTGGAAAAAATCTCTGGGTCAGAAGAAGCTCCGATAATGTGTTTGGCTGCTTTAAACAAAATATTCGGGCTGTCACTTAACTCACTAAAAGCTAAAGTTTCCAAAAGATGGCTCAAAAACATTCAAAGATTGGGAGAAGAGCCCCTACCAGAACTTAGCCCTCAGGATCGGTATTCCATACCAGATTGGTTATGGCAGAAAATAGATGCACAGTATGGTTTTGAGACAGCTTCAAAACTTGCTCAGGCTTTACTCTCTAAAGCGCCTTTTGATCTTCGAGTAAATCAAGTTTATTCTTCTAGAAAACGAGTTCTAGCACAACTAGAGTCCGAGGACATCAAGGCAATAGCGACGCCCTTCTCTCCGACTGGGATACGTGTTAAAGAAAACTTTGGGTTGCAAAAACATAGACTTTTCCTCGAAGGGCACATCGAGGTTCAGGACGAAGGCAGCCAAATACTTGCGCAACTCGTGGGCGCCAAAAGAGGACACATGGTCGTAGATTTTTGTGCCGGAGCTGGCGGTAAAACATTGGCGCTTGGGGCCATGATGAGCAATCAGGGCCGTCTGTACGCTTTCGATATTTCAGCAAAAAGGTTAGAGCGGCTGAAACCTCGCTTAAAAAGATCTGGATTGTCTAATGTCCAGACCCAGTTAATTGGGAGTGAAAAGGACCCACGAATTCAGCGCTTAGCCGGGAAAATAGATCGCGTTCTAATTGATGCCCCCTGCAGCGGATTGGGCACACTTCGCCGCAACCCTGATATGAAATGGAGACAAGCTGAAACAGACATCGTGTCAATGACCGATAAACAGCTTCGGATTCTGAACTCGGCCAGCAAATTAGTAAAAAAAGATGGGTTACTTATTTACGCAACCTGCAGCATATTGCGTGATGAAAACGAATCAGTCATAGAGCGCTTTATGATCGAGCATCAAGGTAAATTTGAGCTGATTGATGCCGCTAAATCTCTGGGCATAGAGGGCATCGATTCCTCAAATACGCCTTACTTAAAACTCCTACCAAATACTCATGGATGCGACGGGTTCTTCTCTGCAATATTAAAAGCAATTTGAGTGAGAATGAGCAAGATATAGCACTACCGAAGAAACAATTTGGCCTTTTTGTAGTCTATTCATAGGAATTTAAGATTTTTGCTATCCAGGTAGTTTAGAATGTGGGCTAGCATATAAACAATGAGGAAATTGAATGGACCCAGTAACAATTGCTCAAGCGTCAATATTGACTAACGGACTCATTGATTTACCCTGGTGGGGCTATGTGCTAACGGCACTAGGTCTTACCCACATCACCATAGCATCAGTAACGATTTACCTTCATAGACACTCAGCACATCGGGCGCTCGATCTGCATCCAGTAGTGGCGCATTTCTTTCGGTTTTGGCTCTGGCTTACAACTGGAATGATCACGCAACAATGGACCGCAATTCATAGAAAACATCACGCTAAATGCGAAACAGATGAAGATCCGCACAGCCCCCAAGCTTTGGGCTTAAAGAAAGTCTTCACTGAGGGTGCTGAGCTATACAAAAAAGAAGCAAAAAATCAAGAAACAGTTGATAAATTTGGTCATGGGACTCCAGATGACTGGATTGAGAGGCGCCTATATGCAAAGCACGAGACAATCGGCATTGTGGTCATGTTGCTCATAGATTTAATATTATTCGGACCAATCGGCATCACGATATGGGCAGTTCAAATGATTTGGATTCCATTATTTGCAGCCGGCGTCATCAACGGAGTTGGCCACGTCTTTGGCTACCGAAACTTTAACGTAAATGACGCGAGTACAAATATTCTTCCTTGGGGGATACTCATCGGCGGCGAAGAGCTGCACAATAACCACCATGCTTACGCATCATCAGCAAAGCTATCCTCGCGATGGTATGAGTTTGACATTGGATGGTTATACATTCGCTCAATGGAAGTCGTAGGGCTTGCTAAGGTTAAGCGTATGGCGGCTAAAGTCCAATTATCTACATCGCCACAAACCATTGATGATCAAAAACTACAAGCAATAATTACACATCGCTGGGATGTGCTTGCGCAATACTCATCATCATTGAAGTCGACTTGTGTTGCAGAAGTCAAACATATTGCTGAGACTCATCGATTTAAACGTCCAGACATCGCTAAATGGCTATCTTTTGACCAAAAGTTTGTTAGTCCGACTGACTTGGACCGCATCAAACAATTTGCTGATAAAAGTTCGACACTTAAAACGATTGTAAAAATGCGCGATGAATTATCTGAAGTGTGGATTAAATCGACCGCATCGAAGGAACAACTAGTTGAACAGCTTGAAGACTGGTGTAAGCGTGCAGAAGCATCTGGCATCATTGCTTTAAAAGAGTTCTCACACCGATTACGTCGTTACGCTTAGATTAAGTCTTAGTTTCAAAGGTATCAATGAAAAGGCCCGCTTTTAGCGGGCCTTTTCATTGATACCTTTGAAACCTAATTGATTATTTCAACTTGGTCTCTTTGTACATGACATGCTTTCTGACTACAGGATCAAATTTCTTGATCTCCATTTTCTCTGGCATGTTGCGCTTATTCTTCGTAGTTGTGTAGAAATGCCCCGTGCCAGCAGAGGATTCTAGTTTAATTTTATCTCTCATAAAGCCCCCTAAATCCTTAAATTACCTTACGGGCTCGCATATCGGCTAAAACGACATCGATCCCCTTTTTATCAATCAAACGCAACCCAGCCTGAGTGAGCCGAAGTCTTACCCAACGATTTTCACTAGCAACCCATATTCTTTTTGAATGAAGATTCGGTAAAAATCGACGTTTATTTCTATTATTTGCGTGAGAAACATTATTGCCGGTTACCGGCTTCTTTCCTGTCACTTGACATACTCTAGACATATCTTAAAGGCCTTTGATTCAGCGATCACTATTCACAAAACCAAGCTTTATATCATAGTTTAGTGTTTTTTGGCAATATATTCGATTCTGCAGAGAAGATTTAGACATCTTAATATTCGGTGTCGAATATATGCACAAAATGTGTGCATTGACCTTGTGTCCAGCGCTCAGCAGGTGTAAATTATCCGTGGGAAGAAGTTTTTCTTATTCCCCGCCACAAAAAGCATTAAAAATAAGGTGGGGATTGCAATGTTGCGGGCACGTGAGCTTTCAGATACTCGGGTAGAGGTAGTACTGCCTCTATTGGAAATTTTACTTGAGTAAATAATAGCCTTGTGTTCTTGTTCGAACAAGAAGTGAAGAGGAGTACTAAATATGAAGAAAGTTCTTAGTTTAGTAATGGGCGTTGCGGCTCTAGCAGTTGCTTCAACTGCTTCTGCAGGAGCAACAAAAGCCTATTGGGCAACAAGTGGAATGTTTGGGCCTTTTGCAATTAACGGTCTCATTCCAACAATACCTGCAGATGAGGTACGGGATGTCACTATTCCTGTCAGTATGTGGATTATTGAACATGACAAAGGTCTAGTTGTTTTTGATACAGGTAACAACATTGAAGTTGTCAATAACTGTAAAGGATACTGGGCGGCGGGTCTTTGTGATTTCTTAAAGCCAGATCAGACTGCGGATACGACAATCGACGGATGGCTCAAGAAGTTGGGTTACACAACAGATGACGTGAAAGTCGTTGTAACTTCTCACGCTCATTTGGACCATGCTGGAAACTTAAAAATGTTTCCAAATGCAATTCACGCGTTCCAAAAAGCCGAATTGTATCAAGGATGGTGGCCAGAGAAGTTCCAAGGCCGTGACGGAACAGGTCCATTCGTAAAAGCTGACTTAGAAGGTACTAGAGATTACAATTTCCTAGAGCTAGATGGTGATTACGACCTATTTGGTGACGGTAGTATGGTTATCTTGAGTACACCAGGCCACACCATTGGACACCAGTCCATGCAGGTGACTTTGGATTCTGGCAAGCGAATGCTCATAGCTCAAGACGCAGTTTGGATGCAGGAGAATCTTGACGGACATGCTGCTGGCTTAAACTTCAGCGTGCAGGCATACACTAACTCCGTGAATCGCTTGAAATTCATGAAAGACCTCCAAAATATTCCATTAATGATGGGCCACGATGAAAATCAGTGGGCTGCAGGTGGAGATCGTTGGTACAAGTAATACATTACGTCTAACGTAAGATTACTGAACCCCCCCCTCACGGGGGGTTTTTTTTAACTCCAATTATCAACCGGAAACCACACAAACGCCGTGTCAAATCAACCTACACTGATATCTGTCGACTCTGTTACTAAGAGATATGGCAGCAAAGAAATAATTCACGACATTTCTTTTGATGTAAAAAAAGGGGAAATTGTTGGCTTTCTTGGCCCTAATGGAGCAGGGAAAACTACTACAATGCGCATGATTTCTGGGTTCACCGCACCCACCACAGGCAAGGTAGTTGTCGCTGGCCATGATATGTCCCACGACAACTATGCAGGAGCGAAGAAAATAGGATACCTTCCCGAACATCCACCTCT
>QXZO01000004.1 GCA_009886305.1 Betaproteobacteria bacterium | reverse complement strand
TAGCATGAATAGGTAGAGCGATTCCATGCGCGTTGCCTTTGTGCATAGGAGAGTTTTAACACACCCATTATTAGTTTAAGCGTTACAATTTGTTCATGACCGCACTTAATCCTTTTCATTTGGCATTTCCTGTTCATTCGCTTAGTGAGGCGCGACATTTTTATGTCGACATTTTAGGCTGCTCGGAAGGCAGGTCTAGTGAGGATTGGGTTGATTTTAATTTTTATGGACACCAGATCGTAGCGCATTTGGTAGAGGGCTACGGAGATGGCAGTAGCGTAAATGACGTTGATGGAGATAATGTCCCTGTTCGACACTTTGGGATAGTGTTGAGCATGAAGGAATGGGTGGCATTATCAAAAAAATTGAAACAGGCTGAGATGCAGTTTTTAGTCGAGCCTCGTGTTCGGTTTGAAGGACTTGCTGGGGAGCAGGCTACGATGTTTATAAGAGATTTTAGCGGGAACGCACTCGAATTTAAGGCGTTTAAAGATCAGGGTAGATTGTTCTCTCAATAGAGTTAACTGAGCAGTAATTAATTGAATGTTTAGGAGCTTGGTGCATTGGAAAATTGGAGTGATATGACAGGTTTATTGAGTGGCAACATGGATTGGCGACTCCAGGTGTTTCTGGTTGTCTTAGTGACACTTATTACTGGCGTTTTTGTTCGGCGAATTATTGCTAAATTGAGTGGTCGGTCGCGGTCAACGGAAAATGTTCTAGATGATGCTTTTTTTGACTCGTTGGTTACCCCTGCAAGAGGGTTAGTGTGGATAATAGGTTTTTCAATAGCGGTTCATATTGTTGCAGAACAATCTGATTCGATCATATTTCAGTCTGTGGGCATGATTAGAAACGTAGGTGTTGTATTGATGCTGACCTGGTTTCTTCAGCGTTTTATTCGCAGTTATATTTCGTTATTCATTGATTCAAAGGTATCTCGAGGAGAGTCGGTAGATACAACGCTTGTTCATGGGCTAGGAAAGTTATTGCGTGGAACTGTGGCAATTACTGCGACACTAATAGTTCTGCAGAACTTGGGGATTAACATTGGTGGGTTACTTGCTTTTGGCGGTGTTGGTGGTATTGCGATAGGGCTTGCCGCGCAAGATATTTGTAAAAATATGTTTGGAGGCTTTACAATTTATTTTGATAGACCTTTCTCGGTAGGAGATTGGATACGCTCTCCAGATCGAGATATAGAAGGTAAGGTTGAACAGATCGGATGGAGAGTAACTGCAATTCGCACTTTCAACAAACGTTTACTTTACGTGCCAAATTCAGTGTTCACGACTATCGCGTTAGAGAATCCTTCACGAATGTCTCATCGTCGAATTTATGAACACATTGGTGTTCGATATAACGATATTGGATCTCTCCCTAAAATTTTAGAAGAGGTTAAAGCTTATCTCAGACAAAATACAGATCTTGATCAAGACCAAACACTGATGGTTAATCTAGATGAGTTTGCGGATTCCTCGGTAAACTTCTTTGTCTATGTTTTGACCCATACAACGAATTGGTCCGAGTATCACCAGGTCAAAGAGAGAGTGATGTTTGAGATTAATGAAATTATCGAGCGTAATAATTCGGAAATCGCATTTCCAACCAGAACACTGCATATAAATAATGAGATGGCGTTAAACGAACTTAGGTAGCACGGGGGTTCAAAATTGACATAACTAGCGTTTGTCGCAATTTCTAATTAATTTTGCTTGTTTTGTTGCGGCATCAAGTAGTGAGGTAATGTCATTTCCAGCTATGATCATTTGGTAGCCACGGTTGATGTATTGCTTGAAAAGCGCTGGTTCGTAAACTCCACCGAGGCCAGCCCATTTCCCATGACGGTGACAAGCCTCTACTAATTAATCTATTGCAGTTGAAACCTCTGGATGATCAACTTTACTTGGAATCCCCATTTCAAGACATAAGTCATTTGTTCCCATTAATAAAATATTGATACCCGGCACCGCTGCGATCGCATCAATATTTTCTATTGCTTCGGGCGTTTCTATCATGGCAACGAGTAACGTAGCATCATTTAGCATTGTAGTAGTCTCGCTCGCTGTATGTGCTTTAAAACCAAAATGGTGGTAGTTGCCAGCGATAGAACGTCGCCCCAGTGGTTTAAAACGTAAGCTTTCCACCATGATTGCAGCGTTGATGAGTGAGGTCAACGTTATTACTCCTCTCAAAAATTATGTCGGTTTTCTGGGGTCAATAACTGTACAACGGCGAATAGTCCTTCCCTCTCTTGAGGCATCGTAATGTGCCACCCGATGCATAAGACAGCGATTATCCCAGACTAATAGGTCTCCTTTTTTCCATCTATGTCTATAAGTTAGCTCATCGTGCACGATTAATTTATTCAGTTCATCAATCCATTGTCTACCTGTTTGATAGGGTAGGCCAACAATATGCTCCGCGTGATCACCTAGGAACACGCTTTTTCTTTGGGTCTCAGGATGTCTTCTAAAAATAGGGTGATCTACTTTCGGTGTTGAATCAACCTGTTCCTTCGTCATTGGGTGATGCCCGTGACGACGACTTCTTGAGAAATCAAGACTATGGACTGCTCTTTTGTTTTGGAGTCTTTCCTTCCACACTTGAGGTAAACGCTCATAGGCGCCATACATATCGCTAAAGTGCGTATCCCCTCCCGTGGAGGTGGCGAGTTCACAATAGATAATTGTCGCTTGGCCTGCATATTCTTGCCATGATGCGTCAGTATGCCAAACGTGGGTCCCTTGGTCGGGGAATATACCATTAGGCCTACCATCTTCGCCTATGTT
>QXZO01000039.1 GCA_009886305.1 Betaproteobacteria bacterium | reverse complement strand
AGTGGCCAAGCTTTATATTTACAAATTTTCTCTAGGATAAGGAAAATTAATTCTTCAACTTTATATTTTCGAGCTTTTAATTTTGTAATCTCGCTCAACAGTTCTATACCGCTTTTCTCAAGTTCAGCTTTGTGACTTTGCGAGAATACGTGATAATTTAAGCTCGATATCCAAGTTTTACCCTCATCACTAACCTGTAAATACTTAAGTGCATTGCCGATGTGAGGTTTAACAAAATTAAGAAAAAAACCTGGGTAACCAGATCGAAGGTCATCGGGAGTCTCGTATCCCATTTTGCTTGCTGATCCAGTTTCTTTGAATTCGTAGAATAGTCTTGGTATCTTGGTGTCATACATGGGATCAGCCAGTTGACCTATTAAGTCAGCAGATCCGACTAAGCCAGCTAAGGCTCGAAATTTTTCTTCCTCTATAGTGCTGGCGGCACCTCGATCAGGTATTGGGAATTGTGTATAGCTGATAAGGTTTTCTAGTAGCTTATTGTCCACATCTTGATGCCAATTTCTCTGATTTATGAACATTTTTCCACGTTCAACGTGGTACGGCGTTAAGGCAGCATCTGTATCGCCATCTTGCAGAGTATGTGTATCTCCAGAGGTATTAATCACTTGAGTCGTCTCGCTATCCTCCGACAGAATATTTCTTACATAGCCGATATCGTGGAAGAGCAGTGCCAACGTAAAGTGAAGCCAATCAGATGAATTAAGTTCTCCTTCAAGCGTTTTTTTACCGGCAAATATTTCTTGGCCACATAGTGTGACCATACAAGTGTGCTCGACGTCATGGTAAAGGGCGTCAGAGCTGCTAATGAGGTTCATGGAGGTGTGAACAGCATCAGCGATGATGTTCAGGTATTCAGGCGGACTTTGAGGCAATATTTCTTTTCTTTTCAGCTCTAGTCGCGCAATAAAATCTTGTTTTATATTTTTGAGCATATTATTTGTTTATATTTCGCGTTTAAAATATAACTCCCTATCCCCTCATGGTAACAGGCGCACTGACTTTTAGTGCGGCAATATAATATGACTCAATATTCAGCGCCTCAGTTGATCGAAGTGTAGAGTTTCCTTATGGGTGTCCGATAGTCATTACGACTATTGTAGATTGGATAATTGATGGTCGACGAGTTTTTGCAAGCCGAATGAAAGAGCGGCTGGAGAAGAGAATTTGGCATAGTGAGTTAAAAAGTAGATTCGCCCACCTCGCGACATCAGACCTTCGGCAGATATCGGGTCCAGTTTTCTCCACTCATTAGCGAGACTTCGGGTTAATTCTTTTTCAAACTCAGGTATTGCGCTTGCGAGAATATCTGATTCTTGGCAAATAACTGCCTGCCAAGCGGGGTGGTTTAATGCAAATTCTGTAGTTTGGGCGCCTGTATGTAGTTTCTCATAGAGCACAGGGTCGGTGCCCCAGATAATACGTTTGATCGTATATATGTCCCGCGGATCACATTTTGCCGCCACTAATAAAGGGCGTATTAATCTAAAAGATCGTGATTCAAGCTGGCAAATGGAGCTATTTCTGCTGCCGTCATGGCCAGCATCATGTCCTGCCATTGCAACAAGTAAAAGAATTTCTTCTTTGAGAAGAGATTTAGTCGTTATCTTGTCTATTTTTCGCTGTTCGATTAATAGAGCAGTCAAGCTTTCTAGCACGATAGCAGTGTGTAGTCTTGAGTGGTAGTTTGGCTCTCTATCGTTTCTGGCCATTTTTTTGTTTGAGTGTTCGACAAAATTTGCGACCGACAAGCCAGCCGCTATCAATCGAGACACTCTTTCCGAACCTGGGTCAAACGGAGAGACGATGCCGAGTCGTTCATGACATGATTTGAAGATGTCACGCATCCCAATCCAGTGATCCGGCCAATTGGATTGTAAGTCCCTAATTTTTTCTGACAAGACTTGGATTGACATTTTTTATATTCGTATAAACAGACCTTCATTTTGGCACACATTACAGGACAAAGAATCTGATATTTATGTGTATGTGTGTGTTCCCTCCTTTTTTTTTGCTGACTCCAATAGGCTGCTCGCACAACTTGGTTTTTTTGTCCGTTGTCACGTAAAATGCTTGCTTTAATTGATCGGATGATAGCCATGATTCGCACTCGTTTTGCTCCCAGTCCTACTGGATACCTACATATTGGTGGGGCACGGACTGCGCTTTATGCGTGGGCTTACGCCAGGAAGCATGGTGGGCAATTCATTCTTCGAGTTGAAGATACTGACCAGGAGAGGTCATCCGAGGAGTCAGTGCAGACGATTCTTGATTCAATGTCCTGGTTAGGTCTTGATTATGATGAGGGTCCAATTTTTCAAATGGATCGACTCGCTAGGTATCAAGAGGTCGCTGAGAGTCTAATTGCTACAGGTAAAGCATATTGGTGTTACATGACGCCCGACGAGTTGACGGCTATGCGGGAAACGCAGCGACTCGCTGGGATAAAGCCTCGTTATGACGGGACATGGCGGCCCGAAAATTCATTGGGTAAAACGCCCCCAGAAGGCATTAAGCCAGTCTTGAGATTCCGAAATCCTGATGGTGGCCATGTCGTATGGGACGATTTAGTGAAGGGTAAGATAA
>QXZO01000038.1:221-13342 GCA_009886305.1 Betaproteobacteria bacterium | reverse complement strand
TTTTTTGTTAATCTATCCCATCGATAATTACGGTAAGCAAATCAGGTTGACTCCATGTTCGATTTTATAAGTAAATACAAAATATTTTCACAGGCAATCTTGGTGCTGATTGTTTTGACGTTTGCCCTTTTCGGTGTCGACTCATACTTCCGCGGCCAGGATTCAGCACAAGTCGTCGCTGAGGTGGGTAACAGCGCTATCTCCCAGCAGGAGTTAAGTATGATGGTTCGTCAAGAGCAGGATAGACTTCGACCTCAGACTCAAGCCAATCCTCAGGCTGCTGAATATTTACAAACCCCCGAATTTAAAAATTCAGTTTTGAACAATATAATCCAACGAAGATTATTGCTCAATCAGGCAACCAGTATGGGGATGATGGTGTCTCCAGAAGAACTGAGAGAAGTTATTTCAGGTGTGCCTGCATTTTTCGATGATTCAGGTGAGTTCTCTGTTGAGAAGTATGAACGGTTGTTGAGGGCGCAAAATCTGAGTCCCGCTGAATTTGAAATTCAAATCACCCAGGATCTATTAGTCGGCAGATTACAAAATGTAGTGACTCAATCTGCAATCGTTTCAGATTCTGTCGTGCATCGGCTTGTGAAGCAACGCGGCCAACAGAGGGAAGTTAGTCAATTGATATTCTCGCCAGCTAAGTATCGTGAAGCAATTACAGTAACGGATGAGGAGGTCAGGACTTATTTTGATGAGAACCGTGGCTTGTTTGTCTTGCCCGAGCGGGCCAAAGTTGAATATTTAGTGCTTAATGAAGAGTCTGCGACTGCTTCGGTTTCGGTGTCGGAATTTGAATTAGAACAAACTTATCAGGACCGTATATCCGAGTTTCAGACTGTCGAAGAGCGAAAAGCGAGCCATATATTAATTTCAGTTATTGAGGATGCACCCGATACGGAGAAAGCCGAGGCAGAATTAAAGGCTGAGGAGTTATTGGCTATTATCAAGAACGACCCAAGTCAATTTGGGCCGCTAGCTCTTGAATTTTCGAATGATCCAGGCTCTGCAGAAAATGATGGGGACTTAGGATTTCTGTCACGCGGCCTCATGGTAGAGTCTTTTGATAAAGCTTTGTTTGAATCCGAAAAAGGTTCAATTGTCGGTCCTGTTCAAACTCAATATGGATTCCACATCATCAGGGTCGATGATGTCAGAGGGGTAGAGACAACTCCTTTTGCCGAGGTGAGGGCTGATATAGAAAAAGATATCCGTAAGTCCAAGGTGGAGGAGACCTACCTTGCTGCATCTCAAGTTTTTAGCGATCGTGTATACACTGACTATGACAGTCTCGCACCCGTTGCTGAAGAGTTAGGGTTAACCGTGCAAACTAGTGACTGGATTACTAGGGATAGCGCAGGGTACAACACACTCCTCGATAAACCAGAATTGCTGCAGGCTATTTTTTCTGCAGAATCAATGGATGAAAAGCGTAACACTGAGGCTTATGAGGTCCAACCCAAGACCCTCGTTGCTGCACGGATGGTTGAATATGCAATAGAAGAGGACATGGCGTTTGAAGATGTTGCTGACGAGGTTAAAGATTTTTTAAAGTCCCAAGGTGCATTAGATAAAGCAGTGTCGGAGGGGGAGCTTGCCTTAGCTTCGCTTGAGGCAGGACAAGAAGTTGATGGTGCGGAGTGGTCCAAGCCGGGGATGGTTACATTAGTAAAACGCCAAGGTCTTCATCCGGAGGGGTTACGGGCAGTTTTTGGTGTATCTAAAGATACCTTACCAGCCCATGTCGGGATGCCTATAGATGATGGTCGTTATGTTGTTTTTCGGGTTTCACAGATTTTGGACTTAGAAGAAGTTACAGAGGATGACCTAAATACCGCCAAGAACCAGCTTCAGCAGATGATGCAGCAACAACAAATGAACGCGTATATTGCCAGTTTGCGTGAAAAAGCCAATGTTCGCATCAATAATGATGCGATTGGATTGGAGGGATTGAATAATTAGGGTTCTAGGAGCTTAATCTAGAGGAGCGATACCTGATGTGTTGAATCCTGCATCAACGTAAGTTATTTCCCCAGTGATACCGCTAGCTAGATCGCTAAGCAAGAATGCTGCTGCGTTTCCGACCTCATCAATCGTTACATTTCTTTTTAAAGGTGCAGTTTTTTCTGCAAATGAGAGTAGTTTAGAAAAGCTTCCAATTCCTGCGGCTGCGAGTGTTTTGATCGGCCCCGCTGATATTGCATTAACACGAATGTTGTCAGCCCCGAGACTGGCGGCCATATAACGCACATTAGCCTCTAAACTCGCCTTGGCTAAACCCATCACGTTATAACTTGGAAATGCTCGTTGCGAACCTAGATAGGTCAAAGCTAAAAGTGATGAATTGTGTCCCAACATTAATGGATGTGCGGCCTGAGCGAGTGCGGAGAAGCTAAAGGAGCTAATATCGTGGGCAATTTGAAAAGACTCTCTACTTACCGATTCAAGGTAACTCCCACTCAGAGCCTCTCTTGGTGCGAAAGCGATTGAATGTACTAGTCCATCAAGTTGTCCCCATTCGCCCTTTAAGGAATTACATAGAGATCTGATTTCTTTATCTTCAGCTACATCGCAAGGGAGAACTAGATCTGTATCAAAATCGAGAGCAAGACCTTTAACCCGTTTTTCTATTTTTTCACCGCCTGCGTAACTAAATGCGAGTGTAGCCCCTTCGCGCATACAAGCTTTTGCAATACCATATGCAATTGATCTATTGCTTAGTAATCCGGTAATAAGTAATTTTTTATTCGATAAGAATCCCATGAGTACACCGTTTCTTTCTTTTTAATCGTTATTCTAACTTTCAAGCATTTGTGAAACACGTGGTATCGCGAGATCTTTGTATATGATTAATTTTTTACCGACGCGTATTGTTGAATTTTTCAAGCCATTCCAATTTTTGAGTGCCTTAATAGATACTCCGTAACGTTTGGCGATGCCTGAGAGGGTGTCTCCACGTTTTATTCGGTATACGAATTCTTTGCCGTAAAGCGAACTAGCTTGCGAAAACTCCGGTCGTGACCAGGTTTGGCTGAGATTTGAGACCCCATTAATATTTTCCCATGGCACTAGTATGGATTGTCCTACTCGAATTGGAAAGTAAGGTTTCAAGCCATTGATAGCCCTTAGATTATCGAGTTTGATGTTGAAGCGTTCTGCGGTCTGGGATAGTGTGTCGCCCTTTTTGAACTGGTAGGTACCCCAATTGGTTAAGGGACTAGTGTGATTGTCTAAGTTCTCATGAAACTTTTTCACCCGATCACTCGGTATGAGCATAGAAGTTCTTCCATTCGTAGTAAAGACGGGACGATTATGTGATGCGTTGAGCATCTCAAATTCTTCTAAATCAATTTGCGCAAGGTCGGCGGCTAGCTTTATATCAATTAAATTAGGTACTGAAACTGGAGTGAAGTAGGCGTAGTCAGCCACATGGGGAAGCGTGAGTGTGCCTTGATCGGCTTCAATTACGATATTCTTCATGGCTTGTAATTTTGGAACATAGTTTCTCGTTTCGCGCGGCATCTTAAGGTCTGAGTAACGCGTCCCTCTACCACGCTTTTTATTCCGTTTGATCGATCGCCTTAATCCGTTTTCTCCCCAATTGTATGCAGCCAAAACGAGTTGCCAATCATTGAACTCAGCATGCAGCACCTGAAGGTAATCAAGAGCTGCCTTGGTGGAAGCGATTACGTCCCGACGTTCATCCCGCCACCAGTTCTGTTCAAGCCCGTAGTTCTTCCCGGTTGACGGAATGAATTGCCATAAACCCGCGGCGTGCGCCCTAGAGTAGGCTACGGGATAATAGGCGCTTTCTATCATAGGTAACAAAGCCAATTCTGTTGGCATCTGTCTTTTCTCTAGTTCACCTAAAATGTAGTGGATGTACTTTTGACTTCGATTGAATATCCGAGTTACGTAAGCTAGATTGTTCTTGTAGCGCTTTTCATAATTTTTGACACGCTTTCCTTGCCCATTTCTATGCAAAACCAGTTTTTGACCTACTTTTATCAATGAACCGCTTAAGTTATTCCAATTTTTGATTGCTTGTATTGAGACGGCATATTGACTGGAAATGCCTGATAGCGTATCCCCGCGTCTAACACTATGGATAAACTCATTATCGTGGAGAATCTCAGGCATACCAAAGCCTGCGATCAGTCGGGGCCAGATACTGGGTATTGCATTAAGATCTGCTGGTTGTGGCTCGTTTTTCGAGGTTAGGTCAATGTAGTTAAAAGACCAGAAGCTTACGGTTTTTATCTCATGTTCATTGAGCGCCTGTTTGATAATGGCTTTATCATTTTGCACTGCTGTTTGTCCGAACGCATTGCCGATTGATAGTCCGGCCGTGAGTATAACTGCGAGGGTAGAGATTTTTATTCGGGAGTGCATGATATGGCGTGACGAAAGGACCAAAATTGAGACGAAAGTACCAAGATTGAAATTAAAAATTATCTTTCCAAGCACGAATCGCAGCAAACACCTCTATCTCATTGGAAATAGGAGTTTGTGATCGAGTTTGAGCGGCCTGAACCACTTTAGGTTCGTTGTACCGTAGAAAGGGATTTATAGATTTTTCTAGACCAATTGATGTAGGTAGGGATGCTTGTTTGTTAGCAAGTTTTTGCTCTACTATTTTTTCGTAATTTGCGAGATCTTGGTTATCGGGCTCGACAGTACGCGCAAATTTTATATTGGATAGTGTGTATTCGTGAGTACAGTAAATTTCCGTTGAGTCGGACAATTCAGTAAGTTTTTTAATTGAACGAAACATTTGTGGAGGAGAGCCCTCAAATATTCTTCCACATCCGCATGAAAATAGTGTGTCTCCGCAAAATAGTCGCTGGTTATCAATATACGCGATATGTCCAGCTGTATGCC
Source organism: Betaproteobacteria bacterium (assembly GCA_009886305.1). Lineage (GTDB taxonomy): Bacteria > Pseudomonadota > Gammaproteobacteria > Burkholderiales > Eutrophovitaceae > Eutrophovita. The sequence goes on along the minus strand of QXZO01000038.1, from coordinate 8,452 downwards.
CTGGTATGTCAAGGACCTTTAAGGTCATGTCTAGAGCATCTAAACTTACCGAGTCCCCCTCAACAAGTTTGTGTGTAATTGCCGGAATAGTTTCTGTTTTTGGCCCGTATACCGGAATATCATGGCGATCTACAATATCATGTATCCCACCGATGTGGTCAGGATGGTGATGGGTCACTAAAATAGCACTTAAACTGAGTTCTCTTGACTTTAGAAAGTCAAAGACTGGTTGTGATTCGCCAGGGTCAACAATTACTGCATGGGTTTCATTATGTATCGTCCAAATGTAATTGTCTTGAAATGCCTTAACAGGATAAACTTGCGTATTATTCATAACCCCATATCTTTGATGTCTCGGCGTTAAATGTCAACATACAAAAAAGAAGTTAATTTGATTAATTGCTTTGATGGATCTTTGGGGAAAGACCTACTTCGACTAGAACGAGCGGTTATCGACGGTATGGTTTCAGATGTTTTTGGATTTAACGCTATTCAAATTGGCGGGTACGGACATGATTTTCTGTCAGATAGTCGAATACCTAATAAGTTTATTTTGTCTGAGTGCGCATCGAGCGAAATACAGGGACTTCCGCATCAAAGTCCCATTAAGTCCTCATCGATAGATCTTGTTGTCCTGCCGCATGGTCTTGACTTTAGTATGAATCCACATGGCATTGTCAGAGAAGTAGAGCGTATTTTGGTTCCTGGGGGACGCTTTGTGGTTTCGGCGTTTAATCCAGCGAGTCTTTGGGGCCTCCGATACGCTTTCTTAAAATACGTTCGGAATAAGAAGAGTAACTCGCCAGATTTGTTAAGTTTGTGGCGTCTCAAGGATTGGTTAAAATTATTGAGTATTGAAATTGAGGCTGGGCGATGGGGTTATTATCGCCTACCCGTTGATAATGAGAAATGGCGTGAGCGGTTTTCATTTATGGAATCCGCAGGTGACCGTTGGTGGCCTATATTTGGTGGAATTTATGTATTAAAAGGGATTAAAAGAGTTCGGGGTATGCGCCTGACTATTGACCGCTGGTCCTCTTATGGCTCAGTCCGACGGGCGGTTCGGCCAACTCGAAAAGAAGCAGCAAAGATATTCCAGTGTGATGAGGTGGACAAGTGAAAACAGAAAATATCGTAGACATCTACACAGACGGGGCTTGTAAAGGAAACCCTGGACCTGGTGGATGGGGCGCTTACCTTGTTAGTGGGCAGCATGAGAAAGAAATATACGGTGGAGAAACGCAGACCACAAATAATCGTATGGAACTACAAGCGGTTATCGAGGCTTTACAGGCCCTAAAAAATCCATCAAAGGTTCATTTGTATATCGACTCTCAATATGTGAAGAACGGTATTAACCTATGGATTTCAAATTGGAAAAAGACAGGATGGATGACAAGCGGTAAAAAACCCGTGAAAAATGTGGATTTATGGAAGCCTCTTGATGAACTCGTAGCGAATCATGAGATCACATGGGTGTGGGTAAAGGGGCACGCGGGAAATGCCGGAAATGAGCGTGCAGATCTGTTGGCCAATAAAGGTGTCCCAGTTTAACGGTAAAAGTGCTATTACGGTGTTAGGAGAATGACTTGCGTCATGTAATTTTAGATACAGAAACAACCGGGCTCAGCGCTGCGGGAGGTCATAGGATCATTGAGGTGGCAGCTATAGAAGTTGACAACAGAACCGTAACAAATAATGTTTTTCAAGTATATGTCAATCCACAGCGTGCTGTTGATCAAGGTGCGTTTGAAGTACATGGGTTGAGTAATGAGTTTCTAGAAGACAAACCAACATTTGACCTTGTCGTTGGAGATTTATTGGCATTTATAAAAGGTAGCAATGTCGTGATGCATAATGCGTCGTTTGATGTTGGTTTTTTGAATATGGAGCTAGCTAAGCTGGGAATGGGAGTTTTTGGGGATCATTGTGAGGAAATCATTGACTCATTAACGCTGGCAAGACGGTTGCATCCGGGAAGAAGAAATTCACTCGATGCACTGTGTGAACGTTATGCCGTTGATCGATCCTCTCGCACACTTCACGGAGCGCTCATTGATACACAACTGCTTGCCGAGGTTTACCTGGCTATGACGCGGGGTCAAGACAGTCTTTTGCAAGAGGACGCCAATCAGGGGCAGGCTTCCCAAGGTAATAGTTCAACGAGCATTCGTGATAATAATGTTTTTATACTACCAGCTTCCCCTGAGGAGCTTGACAGGCATACCAAATATCTAGAGGCATTAGAGAAGCAAGAAAGCGTTAAGCCTGCTTGGTTAAATCTCCCAGATTGAATGGGGCGTTCTAGCAAAGGGCAGCCCTCGGGGACCTATAAGGCAAATTTACCAACTAAGTTGTGTCTCACATGTGGAAGACCATTTTCGTGGCGAAAAAAATGGGAAAGAGATTGGAGTCAGGTTAAATTTTGTTCTGTTCGATGTCGTCGTTCGAAAGGGGCTGATTAAGACATGAAGGAGTTACGTTTAATTCTGGGAGACCAGCTGAATATCAATCACTCTTGGTATCAGATGATTGATCCCGATGTGATATATCTCATGATGGAGGTTAAGTCTGAAGCTGATCGGTCGCCTCAGCATGCTCAAAAAGTACTTGGTACCTTTGCGGCGATGCGCGCTTTTTCAGAGGCTCTGGTCGACCGAGGGCGTCGTGTTTACTACGTCGCTATAAGCGCAAGCGATAACCAACAGAGTTTTTCCAGGAATGTTTCCTATTTTTGCGATAAATTTTCTGTGTCTTCATTTAGATGGCAAGAACCAGATTCTTGGTATGTTGATCAAGAATTGAAAGAATTTTTTAGTTCATCGCCGTTAGAGGGTGGACACACGTCTACCGAGCATTTTCTTGAGCCGCGCGATGGTCTTGCTGTGTTTATGAAGAATCGTTCAAATTGGAGGATGGAAAACTGGTACCGATATTTACGTGTTAAGCATGATGTGTTGATAGATGAGGGAAAGCCTATTGGTGGCGCTTGGAACTTCGATAAAGAGAATAGAAAGACCTGGCGAGGTGAGCCGAAACCTGACTCAACACCAAGACCTAAGCATGATCATTCAGCACTGTGGAATGAAATTATTGAGGCGAAAGTTACGACTTTTGGTAATCCTAATGCCGCTGCATTTCAGTGGCCCTCAAATCGAGAAGAGTCTCTTGTAATGTTAAATCGTTTTTGTGGTGGAGATTTGAAATTCTTCGGTGACTATCAAGATGCGATGTCGGAGAAGAATCAGACGCTGTTCCACTCCCTACTATCTTTTTCTTTGAATCTCAAAATGATTTCTCCACAAGAGGTGGTTGATGCAGTTGTCAATGTCTTAGCCGATGATCATAACAATATTGCAAGTGTTGAGGGATTTGTGCGTCAAGTACTTGGGTGGAGAGAGTATGTAAGAGGGATTTACTGGGCGAAAATGCCTGACTACTTGCTAAGTAATACATTTGGATTTTCTAATGAGCTACCGACTTGGTTTTGGAGTGGCAAGGTAAGCATGAAATGTATGAATGTCGCCATTAACCAGTCATTGGATACGGCTTACGCACATCACATACAAAGGTTAATGATTATAGGTAATTTCTCATTGTTAGCAGGCATTAATCCACGTGAGGTTCATTTATGGTATCTCGGCGTTTATATTGACGCTTTGGAATGGGTTGAAGCACCGAATACCATTGGCATGAGCCAATACGCGGACGGAGGGGTGCTCGCGACAAAGCCATATGTGTCAAGTAGCGCTTACATCAACCGTATGAGCGACTATTGCAAAGGTTGCTCGTATCAAAGAAAAGAAAAGCATGGTAAAACATCCTGTCCCTTTGATACGCTCTATTGGGACTTTCTGATTACTCATCGAAAAGACTTTGAGAAAAATCCGAGAATGGCTATGATGTTGAAGAATATAGATCGTAAAACAGAGTCTGAAATTACTAAGATATCTGATCGTGCCCAAGTGCTGCGCGATAACATTGAAAATTTGTAGTATGGAGTGAGCAGTTAGGTTTTATTTTTGGTTATTGAGGCTCAAACATGTTGATGAGATATAGTTTTTTGGTTTTTTTATTAGGGATATTTCCTTGGCAAGATGCCGGGGCCTGGAGTAGTGATGTACAGGCATCAGGAGTTTTTACGGCGACAGTAGCCTACGAGCATCAAAATACTTATCAGGTGCATATGTCGCCAGTTTCTAATTTACGTTGGATTACGACGCAGGAATGTGAATTAGAACTTCTTTTTGATGATGTCGTCGTTGAGATCTATGAAAAAAATGGACAGCGTTTTGGTGCCGTATTTAAGCTCGCTCAAGACGCAAATGTCCAAGGGGAGGCGTCGGAGTGTGTCGTAACTGGACTTTTTAGCGAAGAGCCCAAATAAACCGTTTTACACCGGTTTTGGTTGGTCTTTGATTTTTTTGGTTAAATCTACGCTGATGCTGTGTTTGAGTAAGATATTCAGTGTTGGGTTTCTTGAGAGTAGCTTTTCTAGAGCGAGTCTGTCCCATGCTACCAATCTTGTTGGTGTCAAGGTGATTGTGGTTGCAGAAGCGCTACTATTATTGATGAAAGACATTTCGCCGATAAAGGTGCCGTCGGATGGGCGGGCGATTTCGTTATTTTCTCGTGTAACCAAGATAGAACCGTTTTGCACGAAGTACAGTTTTTCAGGTACTTCGTTTTCCTTGGTCAAAGTTGTGTTTATGTCGACACTTTCCCAATGACTAGAGCGCATAAGTTTTGCAAATTCAACTGGGTTAAAGTTAGAAAAACTTGTATCTAACATCTCTAACTCAATATCGCTTAACGAAACTTTATATTTTTCGGTGTAGATTTGGAATACTCGCCAAATGTTTATTAATGCGAACACGAAGCACCATGACAAGGGCAACCAGTCTGGAGATCCCATTGGGTGGAAGTAGTTATACAAGATGGCGGCGAATGAACTAAATATTGCAAGTATTCTTAGCGCCACAATGTCCTTAACTACAAAAGAAAGTGCAGTGAGAAAAAAAGCGAGGTGTCCCACAAAAGAGACGAGGTGTATGGACATAAAGCAATTACCGGGAGCGTGGTGAGCCAGTTATCATACCTGTGTTGTGCATGTGGAACATACGGTGAATCTCATGCTTATTCTGCATCCGACATACATTTGATAGAATCTTGGCAACTTTAGTTTTTATATTTTTAATTTTCGTGAGGTGAATCCATGCATAGCAAGACAGATTTTTTCATTGATGGTGCTTGGGTAAAGGCGCATTCTGATCAGACGTTATCCGTCATCAATCCAACGACGGAAGAGCCAATCGGGATCATCTCACTCGGAGATGAGACTGACCTTAATCTCGCGGTTGCTGCTGCGAAGAGAGCGCAAGTAGCCTGGGCTGAGACACCAGTGGCGGAGCGAAAAGGTTTACTTGAGAATCTTTTGGGGATTTATAAATCTAGAATGAATGAAATGGCCGAAGTGATCTCATCGGAGATGGGAGCGCCAATCGCGCTTGCACAAACGGCACAATCCGGCGCAGGTTATGGGCATTTAAGGCAAACAATTAAAACGTTGGAGACATTTGAGTTTGTTACTCAAGTGACGAAAAAGGATGGTGTGGATAATGTGTTTCACGAGGCAGTTGGTGTTGTGGGTTTAATTACCCCCTGGAATTGGCCTATGAATCAAGTGATGTTAAAGGTTGCTCCTGCACTTGCAGCCGGATGCTCGGTGGTGTTGAAGCCATCGGAGATAGCACCTCTATCGTCAATGTTGCTCGCAGAAATGATTGAGGAAGCGGGCTTCCCGAATGGTGTATTTAATTTAGTGAACGGAGATGGCTTGGGTGTGGGGACTTGGCTAACCAAGCATCCAGATGTGGCGGCGATATCGTTTACAGGATCAACAAGAGCTGGCAGGTTAATAATGCAATCGGCGAGCGAGCACGTTAAGCCGATTTGCCTTGAATTAGGCGGGAAGGGAGCTAATATTATATTTGCTGATGCAGATGAGAAGGCTGTTGGGAGAGGGGTACGGCAGTGCTTCTTGAATAGCGGTCAGTCTTGCAATGCTCCAACAAGGATGTTAGTCGAGGAATCCATGTATGAAGCTGCAGTCGATCAAGCAACGGAAATGGCAAAGAAAACATCGGTCGGTTTGGCTAACGAGGAGGGGCGGCACATTGGGCCAGTTGCTTCTGAGAGTCAGTACGAAAAAGTTCAAGAACTTATCAGCCGCGGGATAGCCCAGGGAGCCAAGTTGGTTTGTGGTGGTGAGGGGCGCCCTGATGGATTTAACAAAGGATACTTTGTCAAACCTACGGTATTTGCCGATGTAACGCCTGAAATGGATATATTTAAAGAGGAAATATTTGGTCCTGTGCTATCTATTATTTCTTTCAAAGATCAAGCTCACGCAATAGAGCTTGCGAATGATACGCCTTATGGCTTAACGAACTACGTACAAACTGGTGATGTCGATAGGGCGCGCTATTTAGCGAGAAAATTAAAATCCGGCATGGTCGAGGTCAATGGTCAATTGCTGAGTCCAGCCAGCCCGTTTGGTGGAGTTGGACTGTCCGGAGTAGGTCGCGAAGGCGGTGTTTGGGGTTTGGAAGAGTTTTTATACGCGAAAGCGGTCAGTGGGATTTAAGTGCTCTTATAGACTAGATAATTAGATTGAATGATCAGCATTTCATGAGATCTATGGATGACGCGCCCTCACATTTTAAGCTCATACAGTACTTAGGTTACGGCGGCCTAATTCCCTTTTATGGGTGTGCATTTTTAGTCTATTGGCTGAATCAATCAGAGTTTTGGGTTTACGCAATCCATGTTTATGCATCATTAATTTTATCGTTCCTTGGAGCAATTTCATGGGGTTTCGCACTGTCTACAAATGATATGTCGAACTCACAACGAGCGGTATTATTATGTTGGGGTGTTACACCTGCGGTTCTAGGTTGGATATGCCTACTATTGCCCCAAGTCGCCCGCGTGGGGCCGCTTTTAATGTTGTTTGTCCTTACGTTAGCAGTCGATACTTATTTTTATAGACGACTATCTTTACCCGGATTTTGGGTAAAGATGAGGGTAAAGTTAACTTTTGGAGCAATCTTAGCGTTAATAATTGTTGAGCTTGTATAGCAGCTCGCAGAATTACGCTTTCGGTTCGTGACTAAACTATGTGGGAGCAGTGGTTTGGATTAGAGGTGAGAATACATTTGTGAAACGATTGCTCTGCCTTCAGTTGTCTCTCTTAAAAGCATGATTTCCTCCCCAACATCGGGATATAGGCGCTCCCAGAAATATTGAACCCATTTTTTTCGAAAATCAGCGAGGTCTTTAAATATATCCTTGTCGATTAAGTTCGCTTCCTTCGCTGACAAGTAAAACTCAACCATTTTTCGTTGATAGTTTTGATCTGACATCAAAGTTATGACTTGAATGGCGCGCACATATTTAGCGATCTCACCTACATCTGCAGAGATATCTGTCTGGCGGCCGAAAAAATCAGAGTATTCGATAGCTCGACTGACTATCTCAAAATTTATGTTCGTATCCAGAAAAGATATACCTTGGACGAATTTTGTACTTCTGAAAGACTTATACGGCCAAAGAGAGGAGTCTGTGAAACTTTGATCTACAAAGCGAGGTTTTTCATTGTCTATTTTTTGATTATCACTGGCATCCTCGGATAAAACTCCCTTAAGAACGCCTATATTACAAAAGAGCACCGAAGCCATTAAATTTACAATTTGAGCGGGTCTTATTAAACCGTATCGACATCGCATTGCATTAAGAATATGCAAGCCAACGATCGACGTGGAAAGTGCATGGCTGAGGGAGAAATAAAGGCTGCTGGACTTTGCAAATCGGGTAAACGAAATCAATGCCATATTTTTGATAATGTCTGACGCTATATATACCTCTGAATTTTGGTGCTCAATGGACTCAGCCAGAACCTTTTCAAATTCTTCTTTTGCAATACGCGTGAAATTAATCATTCGTGAAAATCCTTGCTGATATAAGTGCTGACATGCTTCATGAGTTCTAAAACTGAAGGATCAAGAATTTCCGGATCAGGACTAAAAAATTCGAGAACCCATCTAACTCCCAATCCATCGCTTAATGGGAAGGCAAATGCGCCACGTACGCCAACATCTTTTGCTAATTTTGCACGCGGGAAATTTGGATCTACCGAAACGTCGAAGACCGTTTGCACCGCTCCTGTAGCA
>QXZO01000038.1:0-211 GCA_009886305.1 Betaproteobacteria bacterium | reverse complement strand
GGGAGGCCTTCTCCATTTTTAAAAATGTAGCCCTCACTTATTTCTCTGAATTCATCGATTTTTTCATCGTTTCGCTGGGCGTACCAAATTTTCATTGATTTTAGCAGTGCGTCGTTGTCATTACGTTGGACAGCATAAGCGTGCCCAAGTGGCCAATCTTTATATTTACAAATTTTCTCTAGGATAAGGAAAATTAATTCTTCAACTTTAT